>JACAFF010000003.1 GCA_013388455.1 Nitrospirota bacterium | reverse complement strand
AGTCTCTGGTTAAATAGTGGTTTATCATAAATCACATCCAGATTATTATCAATGAATTCCTCTTGAATGGTTCTATTATATCTTTCAATGTAAGTATTAATCTTTGGGCAACGAGGATAAACACTTTTGAATCAAAGGGTGTTAATTTCACGCCTATGGATATTTAGAATCCTAAGTTTATCTTATCTACCTATAAGTTTTTTTTGCTTCAATTTGGTATTCATTTGTGTTAGAATCCATTTCAAAAAGAAATATACCTATTGCAAAATGCATAGAGGTTCCCTAAACTCGAAACAGGAGGTTAAAAAGATGCGGTTTAAGAAGTCTTTTATTATCTGTCTTGCAGTGGTAATTATTTTTTCAATCTTGCAATTTGCTCATGCTGCATCTGAGGTTGTAGAGGCTACTTCTGCTGATTCATCAACACCTTGGTGGGTATGGCCCCTTGTGCTTTTTATTGTCACCTTTATACTCGGTATAGTGGCTGTCCTTGGCGGAGTTGGAGGAGGCGTCCTCTTTGTGCCGATAATTGGTGGATTTTTTCCGTTTAATTTAGATTTCGTAAGGGGAGCAGGTCTTTTCGTTGCCCTCTCTGGCGCACTGGCAGCAGGCCCTGGTCTTCTCAAAAGAGGAATGGCAGACCTCAGGCTTGCCATACCTGTTGCTCTCATTGCATCATCAAGCGCCATAGTTGGTGCAATGATAGGCCTTGCCCTTCCAAAGAATGTTGTAAATATAGCCCTTGGTCTTACTATCCTTGGCATTGTTGCCATAATGCTCATGGCAAAGAAGTCAGAGTTTCCCGAGGTTCAAAAGGCAGACGCTCTCTCGACTGCCCTGAGGATAAACGGGATTTACTACGAGATATCAACAGGACAGGAGGTTAACTGGAAGATTCACAGGACTCCCCTCGGACTCGCATTATTTATAATAATAGGTGTTATGGCAGGTATGTTCGGTCTTGGTGCTGGCTGGGCAAATGTGCCTGTTTTGAATCTCCTCTTGGGTGCACCCCTTAAGGTATCTGTTGCCACAAGCAAGTTTCTTCTCTCAATAACTGATACATCCGCAGCATGGATATACATGAACAATGGTGCAGTCCTGGCCATGATGGTTGTGCCTTCAGTAATAGGGATAATGCTCGGCTCAATTATAGGAGTGAAGATCCTGGCAAAGACAAAACCAGTAGCAATAAAATACATAGTTATCCTGCTTCTACTCTTTTCAGGCCTGAGAGCATTGCTCAAGGGTCTTGAGGTATGGAAATAGTACACAGGGTGAACAATGTTTCCCACTGTGAAGTCCCTTGTTTAATAGCTTAATAAAGGAGGATATTCATATTATGGTAGAAAAGTTAAAGGCAACAGAGGAGCAGTTAACATATGCAAGGGTCCTTGATCTTGGCATGAAGATAGGTCTATTGATCCTTATTGTATTTTTTATTATCTATGTAACAGGTATACTTCCATCATATATACCTGTTAATGACCTTCCAAAATACTGGAAGCTCTCTGTTCACCAATACCTTGATGCAACAGGTATCCAACAGGGCTGGACATGGCTAAAATTATTGAACAGAGGAGACTTTCTTAATTTCTTTGGTATAGCCTTTCTTGCTGGTGTGACGATCATTTGCTATATCGCTGTTATTCCCATATTCTTCAGGAAAAAGGATAAGGTCTATGGCGTCCTTGCAATAATTGAGGTCCTGGTGCTTCTGCTTGCAGCATCAGGAGTATTAAAGACAGGAGGTCATTAATGAAACTTGGCAAGGTCCTTCTTACAACGGATAGTTCACCTTTCAGCTCAGGTGCTGAAAGAGAGGCCATTAATTTGGCAAAGAGGTTTAATTCAGAACTCTATATCCTTTCTGTTATAGAGACTAACCCTGAGTTTACTGCCCTTGCACCTGGTATACTTGAGAAACTAGAAGAAAAGACAAAGAATCTTCTCAGCAAGATCAGGCAAAGGGCTGAAAAAGAGGGGGTAAAATCAGAGATTGTTATCCGTGAGGCAGAAGAGCCCTACAAAATAATTATAGATGAGGCTCAAAAGAGAAAGTGCGAAATTATTATCATGGGTAGAAGAGGTAGGACAGGTATAACGAGGTTTCTTATGGGAAGTGTAACAGCAAGGACAGTTGGTCTTTCCCCTTTAAATGTTCTTATTGTACCGAGGGCTGCAAGGGTTGAATTTAAAAATATAGGCGTAGCTACCGATGCATCAAGATTCAGTGAGGCTGCTACAAAAGAGGCAATCCAACTTGCCGTTGAAACAGGTGCAAACCTATATGCCATTGCAGTTATAACGCCTGGTGCCGCACCGGAAAGAATCAAGGAATCAGAGGATACACTGATGAGAATAAGTTCAGAATGTAAGAAAAAGGGCATAAGGGTTGAGAAGGAGCTTGTCAAAAATAAACCTCATGAAAGGATATATGAGGCAATCCTCGAATATGCAAAGAGACAAAAGGCAGACCTGATTGTACTCGGTTCCCATGGCAGGACAGGTATACAGAAATTACTTATGGGAAGTATTGCTGAGAGAGTAATTGGTCATGCAGATACAGCAGTGCTTGTTGTTAAGACTGCCGTATAATATTATAACATAAGAGAATAGAAGACCGACTGTCAGAGATTAAACAATCAGAAGAAAAACTTTCTATCCTTTTATCTCAATAAAACGCCTTATCACATACATATTGGCAAATAGGGTATCTCTGGGAAAGAATCCCGCATAAGGGATCTTATTGGTAGCATCATCTATCATTGCTATAAGCCACCATTTCTCAGGTATGTGCTCAAGCCATTGGTGTTGGGAGAGTCCATCTGCACAAGCATACCTGCCTTGGGCATTCTCCTTAGCCTCTCTGACAGTAAGTCTATTCTCGATGACCTCTGTTAATACCTTATATTTTTGAATATCACGCATAGTTACCAATAACTTATTAATGTGGTTATCCTCCTTCTCAGAGATAAGATGTAATGTATCTCTTAAGGGAAAAAGAATAACCACTATGTGACATTTCAAAATAGTAATATCACCAGATATTTTTTTCTTGACAAATTATTTATATTTACTTTAGTATGATAAGTTTTGTGATTTTATCAAAAATATTATCCATTTTGCCTATTATATCCTTTTTAATTTAAGGCTTGACAATGAGGAAATAGATGCGTTTAAAGATGAGAAGTTGCATTTTGATTTAAAACATAATAATAGAAAGGAGGTAACATTATGGCAGAAAAAGGTAAGTCCAAGACTGACGTTTCTGCAAGAGCAGATGCAAAGAGCAGAGTGCAATACTGCCGTTTTTGTGGTAACAAAGTTGATATAGTTCTTGCAGTTAGCCCGACAGGAAAGAAAAGAATCAAACGACTTTGTTGTGAAAACTAAGGCATAATTTCCTGCGGTAAAAAAATTTACCGCAGGAAATTATATAATTACCTGTCTAAAAGAAGTACCTTGCTAATTCATTCTTTAAAAAGCGATTCTTATGGTGGATACCATTTGGATTTATCTTTACAACTTCTGATTTTTCCCAGTTCTGGAAAAGTTCAATGATATTATCAAGTGAATCTTTTTGAAGTTTAACGATTGTTTCCCTCATTGGAAGCGAAGTGATAAGATTATTATCAATAAAATCATTTATCCTTTCACGATAAAAAAATGTTAGAAATACCATCCCTTTTAATATTCTTTTGTTAGTTCTAAAAGAGAATATAAATTTTTCAATTGAATTTTCAAGAAAAATGTCATTTCTTATCTGGGTTTTTTTGTCAATGCCTATAGCCTGAAACCAATATTTTTTATTAATGATACTGTCAGCTTTTATCTCAAGTATTGAGTGAATTATATTTTTTTTATTAACTGTATATACATTATGAGCAACAGTATCTGCTGCGAGATGACTCATATAGCCGTATGCAAAAGATTTTTGTTGTTTTGTCTTTGCTTCTTCGAGAAGGTCAAATGCGAATTCCCAACTATGAGAATTCTTTTGAGCTGGTAAATACTTTTTTCCAACTATAATATCAGCCATGAGATTTCCGTATAGAAAATCTTTCTTGTATCTCCTTATAATTTCAAAGAGACCCGCTGGTAAAAAAGCACCAAGGGAATATAATTGATTGCCGAGATATATATGCGTTAATGGGCCCCACGCAAATGCAAGCGATGGCAATAACAAAAATGACAATAATAAAAATATTTTAAATAATATCATTTAAGTTCCTTTAGTAAATCCAAAATAAGCCTGACTCCCACTCCAGTAGCTCCTCTGGGTATACAGGGCTTATCTTTTTCCTGCCAGGCAGTCCCGGCGATGTCAAGATGAACCCAGGGTGTTTTGCCAGCAAATTCAGATAAAAAAAATGCTGATGAAACAAGTGAACCACTTTTGCCACCAGAATTCTTGAGGTCGGCGATATCACTTTTTATATATTCTTTATATTCGTCAAAAATTGGCATTTCCCATACTCGTTCGTATGTCCTTTCTCCTGATTTTTTTATTTTGTTCATTAGACTTTTATCATTTCCCATCATAGCGATTGCTTCATTGCCAAGAGCTATCGAACAAGCACCTGTAAGAGTTGCTATGTCGATAATATAACGCGGGTTATAACGTTTTGCATACCCTATTGCATCTGCCAGAGTGAGTCTTCCTTCTGCGTCAGTATTTATTATTTCGATTGTTTTACCATTGATTGTTTTTACAACATCCCCTGGTTTAGTTGCAGAACCGTCTGGAAGGTTTTCTGTCGCAGGAAGTATACCGATTAAATGAACAGGAATTTTTAAAAGAGAAACAGCTTTTAACACCCCAAGAACGGCAGCTCCACCTGCCATGTCATATTTCATTTTCTCCATTCCTTCTGCAGATTTAATTGATAAACCACCGCTGTCAAAGGTGATGGATTTTCCAATAAGAACAATTGGTTGTTTCTGGGAACCTTTGTATTTGATAACTATAAACTTTGGAGGTTCATTTGAACCTCTAACAACAGCAAGGTAAGCACCCATACCAAGCTTCTGGACATCTTTTTTATCGAGAATTTTTACTGAAGTCTTTTTATTTTTAAGACTTAAGGCTATTAATGAAAGATGTTTTGGAGTCATATCATTCGCAGGGGTATTGATCAAATCCCTTGAGAAATTTACAGAGGAAGAAACCGCTTTGACCCATTTCAAATCATCTCTGAGTTCCTTTTTGTCTTTTGAGATAATAGTAATAGCTGTTAAAGATTTATCTTCTTTTTCCTTGACATATTTTTTGAATGTATATAGTCCAAGCAACGCGCCTTCAATGAAATCAGTTGGCTTTTGTTTCAGGAAGTAAATAAGGTTTGTAGATAATGCTAAATTCTTTATTGCCTTATCTCGAAGAAATGTCAGTGAATCACCACCTGCCTGTCTGATTTTTTCTGCTGAAATATCGTCCTTTTTGCCAAGCCCAACAAAAAGAATTCTTTCAGGCTTGATATTATCAGGCGCGTGGGTTAAAAACAATTCTCTGTGTTTACCGTTGAATTCCTTAGAAAAAATTTTCATGATTAATTTTTGAATAGAGGAATTAAGATGACTATAATACTCCGTATTACCTTCTATAAAAGGCAATATCAAAACGTCACAGGCACAATCTTCTTCTCTAATATTCTTTATATAAAAAAACATTATTTACTTCTTAATTAATAAATTTTAGACTATTTAACATAAAAATATCTATACTTCTATTTATTGACATAAAACTCCATTTAGGTAATCATTAAACTATGACTTCCGGGATAAACACTTCATATTCAAAAAAAATGCTTCAAAAAGTTTACGGATATGGAGTTTCATTTGTCGAAGGGAACACAGTAAAACTTTTGTGGAAAGGTGTTGAGACATTTCAGAACATTTTTGATACTGTAAGAAAGGCAAAAAAGCTGATCTGCCTTGAATTTTATATATTCAGAAGTGACGAGACAGGAACTGAACTTGCGGACATACTTAAGCAGAAAGCCTCTGAAGGAGTCAGTGTATATATTCTCTACGACCATTATGGTTCTATGGGGACTTCAAGAAAATTCTGGAAGAGTCTAAAAGAGGCTGGAGTTCATATCAGGGCATCGAGGCCCTTCAAATGGACTTCACCTTTTCAGTATATTTACAGAGACCATAAAAAACTTATCATAATTGACGGAACGATGGCTTTTACAGGCGGGTTAAATATTGCTAATGAATACAGAGGATATTACAGATTGAAGAAAAGGGAAGGGTGGAGAGATACAGGAATATTCCTTGAGGGGCCAATAGCTAAAACATTGTTAGATATTTTCAAAAAAAGCTGGGAACTATGGAAAGGGGAACCTATAAAGTTTCAAAAAAATGTAGAGCCAGCAGTAGATGGACTACCAGTACTACCTATTTTTGCAAGTTCAGCAAAAGGCAGGAGGAAGATGCGGAAACTAATATATTACAGCTTTAACAAGGCATTAAAAAGTATTTATATAACAACAGCCTATTTCACTCCGAGCAAAAGGATGCTTCAGTTACTTGAAAATGCTGTTCTAAGAGGAGTAGATGTAAAGTTACTTTTACCTGGCAAGTCTGATGTATTACCTGCCCATTATGCTGGAAGAGCATTCTACACAAAGCTTCTTAAAGCAGGAGTTGAGATATATAATTATCAAGGTGAAATTCTTCACGCAAAGACTGCTATTTTCGATGGAGTTTGGAGTATTATCGGTTCAGCTAACCTTGATTTCCAGTCACTTAGAAGAAATGATGAAGGTAATGTAGGCATTATAGATGAAAGTTTTGGAAAACAGATGACTGATATTTTCTATGAGGATTTAAGACACTCTATAAAGATAACCCTTGATCATTGGTTAAAGAGGCCGTTTATTGAAAAAATAAAGGAGAAGTTTTTTACAATTTTCAGAAGAAAGCTGTGAAAAAGCAAAAAATATATTAAAGGGAAAAAATATAAGGCGGGAGTTGCAATGGACTGGGAAAATAAAAATATCCGTTCCAAAATCCGCTCGACGACGTAGCCCACCAGCTTCAGGTTCTTAATTCCTGAACTGGTCTATTAATCTTTTGAATCTTGATTCGTAAATGAGGTCATATAGATAGACTTTATCCGGGAAAAGTTCTGAAATTCTATCCTTGAGTTTCTGTTTTTCAATTTCAATATCTATCAAAGGATAGTCACTGCAAACAATAAGGAAAGCAATCCTATCAGCCATGCTTCTAATCTCATTTATCTGCTTGTCTTCAGCAATTTTTGCAAAAATTGACTTATCTTTCTTTTGTTCATGTCTCATTGTGACTCGATTTCCACATATACATATAACCGACCTGTTAAATTCAAACAGGGTTATATCATACTCTCTGCCGCAATATGAACACCGAACAGACATTTATCTAAGCAAAATATATAATGTTAAAAACAATATTTTAAAATAATAAACCTTTTATATTATAACCAATGGATAAAATAAGTTTATATTAAAAATAAAAGGCCAAATTAAAATAAAATGTAAATAATTTCACAGAATACTATAATTTATTAATGCCAAAAACTGGAATCGCAACATTGCCACTCCATTATGGTAAAGCTCCAAAATGGCTTTTTGAAAGAATGGTATCGCTTTCAAGAGAGATTATCTATGCAATTGTGAGCGAATTTGGTCAGAAGGCATTTCTTCAAAAGCTTGCTGATCCTTACTGGTTTCAGGCGTTGGGATGTGTGCTCGGTTTTGACTGGCATTCGAGCGGACTTACTACAACAGTGACAGGGGCATTAAAAGAAGGCCTTAGAGGAATGGAAGATGATCTTAGAGTTTTTATTGCAGGTGGAAAAGGTAAAACATCACGTAAAACACCAGAGCAGATCAGGATATATTCAGAGAGGTTTCTTATTAATCCAGAACCACTTATATATGCAAGTAGAATGTCAGCAAAAGTAGACAATATTGCTGTTCAGGATGGATACCAGCTTTATCATCATGTATTTATTTTTACAGGGAATGGTGAATGGTCCGTGATACAGCAGGGTTTGAACGAAAATAAAAGAACAGCAAGACGTTATCACTGGCTTGGAAATCCTAAAACAGATTTTGTAGTTGAACCACATACTGCGGTCTGTTGCGATAAAAGGGTGAAAACATTAAATCTCGTTGCGGTTGAAAGTGAAGATACACGAAAGACATGTGCTGATTTATCAAAACAAAAACCTGAAAAGACTGTTAGAGAAATTAAAAAGATTCAGACACTCAATCTTGCTGAAAGACATTTTGTGACTGTATCTGACATCGATCCGAAAAAACTTCACCGGATACTTACAAAGACATACGAGAACCAACCAGAAGACTTTGAGAAACTTCTCGGGATTAGAGGTGTAGGTCCAAAAACAATACGTGCATTGAGTCTTATATCAGAGATAATTTATGGAACTCCACCGAGCTATCGTGATCCTGCAAGGTTCAGTTTTGCTCATGGCGGTAAGGATGGAACCCCTTTCCCTGTGGACAGGAAGACATATGACAAGACGATCGATATCATGAAAAGAGCCATTCATTCCGCAAGCATAGGGCATGAAGAGAAGATGCATGCGATAAAAAGGCTTATGAAATATTTTGATTAGCGTATTAATCGTGGCTTGTCTCTTTTTGCATTTACAATACAGAAAAAGCCAAAAGTTTCTTTGTTAGGATTTCGTAATTGATGTGGTTCTTCAGGACAGATATAAAGTATATCGAGAAATCCAATTTTAAGTTTTTTCTTCCCAGCAATACAGATGCCTTTCCCTTTTACACATATAACAACATGTTCATGCCTGTGCATTTCAAAACTGCTGTATCCGCCGGGAGCGATTTCAAAATATCTTACATGAAATCTTGTTGATTCACCATGAGCACCGATTAATGTCTTTCTTATCATACCAGCCCAATCATTACCAGAGTTTTTATATTTTTCAGTCTTTATGCCTTTCCAGCTAAAATTACCTTTATATTTGTAGAGCCTTGATATATTGCTGATAGTGCAATTTTCTTGAATCTTCTTCCATTCACAGAGGTTTGGCAACATATTCTTTTTAGTTATCATTAAATATTATCACGCTTTTTAAAGAATCCTTTGCAGTTGCTGTTAGCCTGAAAGCCTTTTCTGTTTTATCTATTGGGAATCTATGTGTAATGAGATCCTTAGATTTTATTAAGCCATCTTCAATAAATTTAAGAGCAGTTTTTGTATCATCCGGTCCACAGGAGTAACTCGTGATAATGTTAATATCCTTAAAATATAAATCATTTGGATATATGGATAATATTTCACCCGGTTTTGAAGGAGTAAAAAATAAAACTCTTCCTCCTGCTCCAACTAAAGATATTCCTTGCTTCATTGTTTCAACACTATTTGGCCCGACAATAACAAGATCGGCCATTTCTCCATTTGTAAGTTCTTTAATATATTCATAGAGATTAGAACTCGAAACGTCAATCACTTCATCAGCTCCGAACTCCTTAGCCTTTTCAAGCCTGAAAGGAACTCTATCAGCACCAATAATTTTTTCAGCACCATATTTTCTTGAAAGAATAATATGTAATTGTCCCATAACACCAAGACCGATGACAAGTATAGTATCCCCAGATTTTATTTTAGACCTCTTTAATGATTTTATAACACAAGCGGTTGGTTCAATTAGAGTCCCATCTTCATAACTCATATTATCAGGTAAATTCAGAGTATCATTTTTAAGGTTTATTTCTGGCACAAGGATATATTCAGAAATACCACCAGGGATTATCCTTGTTTTCTTCCATGTATCACATTGGACATAATCACCTCTTATACAATATCTACAGGTAAAACAAGGTGCATGATGGTGGACAAAAACCCTGTCCCCTTGCTTAAAAAATTTTACTTCTTTGCCAACTTCAACTATATCACCAGCGGGTTCATGGCCTATAACAAGTGGAGCTTTTTTCTCAATATACCACTGCATAACGTCACCCGAACATATTCCTGAAGCTTTTGTTTTTATTAGAGCATCTCCAGTGCCGACTTCAGGAATGGGTATGTCTTCTACACGGATATCGTTGAAGTTGTATAGCTTTGCCACTTTCAAAGAGTATGCCTCAAAGACTTAACAAGATTTATCTATTGATTTTTCAAACATAAAAAAATTTATCTATTCTATCACAGTAACTTTATGTCTGTCTTTGATAACCTAAGGGCACCCTTCTACTTTATATCTCATAATTTGTTAAAATATCTTATTTTATGGATGATTCATACACAATAAAAATTCCAGTATTTGAAGGGCCTTTTGATTTACTACTTCATTTGATTAAAGAAAACAAGCTTGATATTTATGATATCCCCATTGCTCTTATAACCAGCCAGTATCTTAACTATATTGAGATTATGAAAGAATTGAATCTTGAGATTGCTGGAGAATTTATTGTTATGGCTGCAACTCTCATACATATTAAATCAAGGATGTTGCTTCCGCCTGATGAGGAAATTCCCTCTGAAGAAATTGAAGATCCGCGAACTGAACTCGTGCAAAGATTACTCGAATATCAGAAGTTCAAGGAAGCAGCTATTAGTCTTAGAAACAGAGAAGAGGAGTGGATGAAAATTTTTCGTAAAGAAACATTATCAGAATCAGATGCAGAAGAGGAAGAACTTTACCTTTTTGATCTGAGCTTGTTCGACCTCCTTGATGCATTTAAAAAAATACTTGATAAAGCACCCCCTGAAGTTATTTCTATAACAAAAGAGACTCTAACAGTAAAAGACAGAATGGCTTTCATTATGGAGATTATAGAAGGACAGGAGGCTGTAAGGTTTGAAGATTTTTTTAGAGATAGAGTAACTCGCATGCAACTCATCATAACGTTTATTGCACTGCTTGAGCTGATAAGGCTCGGCCTGATTAAGGCGTATCAGGAAAAAGCATTCGGGAATATATGGATAATAAACCCTGCAAAACAGACCACAATCTCAAATCAGACGTGATATAGATTAAAATTATGGATTTTTTTGTTTCTGTTATCATCCTTAATTATAACGGAAGAGGATATATAGAAGAATGCATTGAATCTGTCCTCATGCAGACTTATAGAAACAAGGAGATTATAATAGTTGATAACGGTTCTCAAGATGGTTCTTTTGAGTTTATAACAGAAAAGTATCATGATAAAATTAAAATTATCAGAAATGAAACAAATGTAGGGTTCGCTCTTGGTAACAATATTGGAATCAACGCTGCAAGTGGTAATTATATAGCGCTTTTAAACAATGATGCAGTCGCTGATATCAATTGGCTTAATTCATTAGTTAATTCTGCACGAAGGTCAAATAAGAATACAGGCATGTGGGCTTCAAAGATACTTTTTTATGATAATCACAACATTATTGATACAGCAGGGCATCTTATATATCCTGATGGTCTCAACAGAGGGAGAGGAAAATCTGAACTCGATAGCAAACAGTACGATAAAGAGGAAGAAGTTTTTTTCCCGAGTGGCTGCGCAGCTCTTTATTCAAAGGTAATGCTCGATCAGATCGGACTATTTGATCCAGACTTCTTCGCATACGGAGATGACACGGATATCGGCCTGAAAGCAAGGATAGCAGGATGGAGATGTATCTTTGTCCCAGAAGCAATAGTTTATCATAGATCATCTGCAACAGCAGGAAGGTATTCGCCCTTAAAAGCATATCTTGTCGAGAGAAACAGGTTGTGGATTTTATTTAAGTACTTCCCGTTGAGTAGGATACTAATTAGTCCTTTCTATACATTTACGAGATTTATATATCAGGCTTATGGGGCGTTTTCAGGAAAAGGTTCTGCCGGAAGATTCTCAGAACAATACTCAAAATTTAAACTTGTGGCTGTATTATTAAGAGCTTATTTAGATGCACTGAAGGGAATTTGTAAAATAATAAAAAAACGCTCAGATTTAAAGAAAATTAAAAAAACGGATCGGCATGACTTTACGCTATGGCTCAAAAAGTTCGGTATCAGTGCAAGAGAAATTGCGCTTAAGGATTAGGCAGGAGTATTTTTGAAGATACTGTTAATACAACCTCCTCCCAGAAAAAAAGTTAATGAAGATATTGTTGTCCCGCCGCTTGGTATTGCTTACCTTGCTTCTGTTGTAAAAAATCATGGATACAGGGTATCAATCATAGACGCCTTTGCAGATTCACTTGATATGTCTTCACTTGAGGCACGTATCAAGGACTTATCTCCTGATCTTATAGGGATAACGGGTATGACTCCTGTTGTTGACAATGCTTTAAGGACTGCTATTATATCGAGAAAACATGCGAAGTACATAGTTATTGGTGGCCCTCATGTTTCAGTTGTCGGCAAAAAGATATTTGAACAGTTTACTGATATAGATTTTGCAATACAGGGCGAGGGGGAAAATAGTTTTATATTGTTACTTGATGCTATCGATAGGAATAAAGACATTAAAGATGTTCCGGGTCTTATAACAAGAGATTTTGAAAATCAACCTGCTCTTTTTACTAATCAACTTGATGACATACCTTTCCCTGCAAGAGAACTATTGCCAAATGATAAATACAAATACATATTGTCTTCAGGGAAAGTCACAACTATGTTTACTTCAAGAGGATGCCCGTATAATTGCATATTTTGTGACAAAGCTGTTTTTGGTTCAAAATGGAGAGGCAGAAGTGCGTCAAATGTCCTTGATGAAATTGAACATGTTGTGAAAGATTTCAAAATTAAATCTATAATTTTTTATGATGATCTTTTTACACTTAAAAAAGAAAGAGTTGAAGAAATATGCGATGGAATACTTTCAAGAAAACTCGAATTCGAATGGAAATGTGAAGGAAGAGTAAATTTAATAGATAAAGAAACTCTCAATCTGATGAAAAAAGCAGGCTGTTCAATGATAGCTTATGGAGTTGAGAGTGGAAATCAAAAAGGACTTGATTATCTTAAAAAAGGTACAACTATAGAACAAATTAGAAGGGCATTTGAATTGACAAGGAAAGCCGGCATAAAGCCCATGGCATATTTTATACTTGGTATTCCTGTTGAAACATTCGAAGATGAATTGAGGACAATAGAGTTTGCAAAAGAAATAAAACCCGCATATGCACAATTCAGCATTCTTTCGCCAACCCCTGGCACAAAACTTTATGACGATACAATCGAAAGGGGATGGTATAGAGAGGTAAATGCAAAAAATCCAATGGATAGAGATATCAAGAGGCCGGCTATAATTAATGAAAATTGGGATGAATATAAATTAAACAGGATTTTAAAAGAGGCGCACAGGAGATTTTATTTGAGTCCATGGTATATAGGTGAAAGATTGAGAGAGGTCAGGAGCTTAAAAGAATTAATCAGAAAAGCAAATGCAGGCTTTAAGTTGATGAAATGGTATTTTCAGTAAATGTTTAAATTAATTAAGATAGTAATAACTTTTATTCTTATAATGGTTCTTCTGTATGTCGGTCATAGTTTTTTATTAGAAAAGGCAGGGAGATATCTGTATTGCAGAGATGAATTAAAACCTGCTGATGTGATAGTTATTCTGGCAGGTGAGGAGACAGAGCGGGTTGAACATGGAGTCAAACTTTTTAAAGAAGGTTGGTCAAGGAAAGATAAAATAATAATGGCAGGTGGTCCGATTGTCTGGAAATATACATGGGCTTCTCTCATGAAAGAACATGCAATATCTCTCGGTGTGCCAAAAGATGCTATTTTGCTTGAAGATAAATCTAAAAGTACAGAAGAAGATGCTATATTTACAAAAGAGATTCTAAATAGATATAAATACAGGTCATGTATCCTTGTCACTTCACCTTATCACAGCAAAAGAGCCGCCAAAATATTCAGGAAGATTATGGGTAACGAAATAAAGCTGATAAGTACTCCTGTTGAAGCAAGCTGGTTTAATTTTAGTAAATGGTGGGAAAGAAGAAGAGACAGGGCGATGGTTTTAGATGAGTATTCCAAATTCATCTGGCTCTGGATATTTGGCATTAAAGATAATGTAAATTTTTCAGCAGACATTGCTCGAAAATTTCTTTAACTCGATGAATTTATTAAAATATACAGATTTGTTCAATGAATAAAAATATTTGTAAAACCATTAATTAAAAGTACACTAAGGTATCGAAAAATAAATTTTCTCACAACATCTGCATTATTTTAATGTATTTTTGATTAAATTAATTGACATAGTATCTTTTATGTGATATGTTCATAATATGAACGTTCAAAAAGTGAACGATGAAAAGTATGAGTTCCACGACACCTACAAGTCTTTATTATTACTCGATGAGATTTCAAAAGGGGAACAGCTTTCTCAGAGAGACCTTAGTAAAAAGCTAAATATTGCACTTGGTCTTGTAAACTCATACATCAAAAACCTCGTTTCAAAAGGCTATATTACAATCAAGGCAATACCTGCAAGAAGATATGCATATTATCTCACACCAAAAGGCTTTACTGAAAAAACAAGATTAACCTACCATCATCTTCAAAATTTTACGACCTTATACAGAGTAGCGAGAAAAGATTTCAAAGAACTTTTTGCTAATTTGGCAGGAGAAGGTGTAAAAAGTGTTGTTTTTGCTGGAGCTGACGAGGCTGCTGAAATAGCCTATCTTTCACTACAGGAGTTTGAAATAAAATTTGCAGGTATTGTGGATGATGAAGTTGTTGGTAAGGATTTTTTTAAATATAAAATATTGCCTTTTGAAAAAATTAAATGTATTGAAGCTGATTATGTAATTGTGAGTACTTTTTTGAGGAGAGAAGCGGTTTATAAAAAACTTATAGAGGCTGATATACCATCTGAAAAGATAAAGAACATATTCCCTTTATCACTTAAGAGTGGTTAGATAAAGTTTATCCAAAATGAGGAGTATTTTTATCTATAGGAAAAAAATACTGAATGGCGGTAGCCTGTTCAGTTTTGATTGGTAAATTATTGGTTATATTAAAAAAATCGAATCGTAAAAAGGATGTTGAAATAAGTTTTGCCTTATTTAAAAGGGCCTCTGGAATATTTGTCATTAGAATTATTTCAATAGTACTTTCCTTTGTTACAAGTATTATTTTAGCACGTTTACTAGGTGTTGTTGATTATGGAATTTTTACCTATTCTTTTGCATGGGTTTCGGTTCTGATGATGGTTTCTATTATGGGATTTGATAAACTTTTATTGAGATATGTTTCAACTTATCATGCTAAATTTAAATGGGAATTAATTTATGGAATTGTCCGCAGAACTTATGTGATAGCGATTGTTGTATCAATTATATTGATGTTCTTAGTCGCTATTATAGCATTAGTTGTCCAGAAATCTCATGATTTAAATGTCTTAAGTTCATTCTTACTTTCTCTCTTATTGTTACCAATATTTACCTTAATCAGATTACACCAATCAACATTGCAAGGTCTTCATAGAATTATGAGTGGACAAGTTCCAGAAATGATCATACAACCAATTTTATTCATTTTGTTCATTTTGATAACGTTCTTCATTATTAACAAAAAATTGTCTGCACCTTTAGCAATTATTGAATTTATAATAGCCTCAATTTTAATTTTAATAGCCTTAAGATATATGTTAAAGAAATCTATTAGTCAGTATATTAAAGATATTACTCCTATATACGAAATGAAACTCTGGTTAAAAAGTAGCCTTCCCTTACTAATCTTCAACAGTTTGTATGTTATTAATGCATGGGCTGATGTAATTATGCTTGGTTTACTAAAAGGAACGGAATTCGCAGGTGTTTATAATATTGCTAATCGTGGAGCAGAGTTTATAACCTTTATATTAGTTTCAGTCAATACTGTTTTTGCTCCAACAATTGCAAGATTATATACAACTGGGCAAATTGAAGAACTACAGTATGCTGTTACATCAACTGCAAGAATTATTTTAATTTTTTCGATTCCTATAGCATTTGTATTAATTTTTTTTGGAAAATTTTTTTTAATGTTGTATGGTAATGAATTTTTAAGCGCAAATTTAGCTTTGAAGATTCTCAGTGTCGCACAATTCTTTAATGTCGCGACGGGTTCTGTTGGCTATCTCCTGATAATGACGGGGCATGAAAAAGATGCTGCTACAGGTATTGGCATCAGTGCCATTATTAACATATTTTTAAATGCTATTTTGATACCCTCGTGGGGAATTGAAGGGGCTGCCATAGCTACAGCATCAAGTATTATAGTATGGAATATTCTGCTTGCAATCTGGGTCTATAGAAGACTAAAAATACACACAACAGCTTTTGGAATAATAAAATTATGGAAAAGAGATTGAAAAAACCAGATTTTTTCATAGTAGGAGCACCAAAGTGTGGTACCACAGCTATGAACTATTACCTTAAACAGCATCCTGAAATATTTATGCCAGAAGTAAAGGAAATTCATTATTTTGGAACTGATCTTGATTTCAAGTTTCGTAGTGAAAGAATTAATTTGAACCAGTATATTTCTTTATTTTCAAAAGCACATAATGAAAAAAGAATTGGAGAAACTTCAGTATGGTATCTATATTCAAAATCTGCTGCTAAGGAGATTAAGGCTTTTGCTCCTTCCGCGAGTATTATTATTATGCTGAGAAATCCTGTAGATTTGCTTTATTCACTGCATAGTCAATTTGTATACGAAGGGAATGAAGATATACTGGATTTTAAAGAGGCTTTAAATGCAGAAGAATATAGGAAACAGGGGAAAAAAATTCCACCTACAGCGTATTTACCGAAGACGTTATTTTATCGGGAGGTTGTTAAATTTTCTGGGCAAATAACAAGATATCTGAATCTTTTTGGAAGGAAGAATATACATTTTATTATTTTTGATGACCTTCTTAGAGAACCACGAGAGGTCTATCGTGCTATACTACATTTTCTTGGAGTAAAAGAGGATTTTGAGATAGATTTTAATACAATAAACCCTAATAAAAAATTAATCAGTCCAAAACTGCAAAGATTGTTAATCAGACCGCCACAGAGTTTTATCCACTATGGTAAATATTTGAAAATACCAAAAAATTTACAAAATTGGATAATCAAGATGCTTACTAAAATGAATACTATATACAAAAAGAGACCACCGATGGATCATATACTAAGAATTCAACTTCAAAAGGAATTTAGTCATGAAGTTGAGCAGTTAAGCGAACTTGTCGGAAGAGACCTGACCCATTGGGTTAAGAATTAAATATATTAAGATGAATGATAATCGCTGGATTGAATATTTTGATAAAATACTGAAAGATAAAAATATTTTTAATTATGCTATAGAACATTGTAGTTTTAACGCCCAATTATATTATCAGATAAAAAAATATATAAATCCTCCTTCCAAGATACTCGAAGTAGGGTGCGGCTATGGGCTATCGTCAATATATCTACAAGCTTGTGGTTATAAAGTTACTGCTATAGATAGCGATTTGGAGATTGTAAATAGAGCTAAAAACAGTGCTGAAACTCTTGGCTCAAATCTTACAATAGAACATGCTGACGCATTTAATCTCAATAAATATTACAGGCGATTTGATCTGTGTTTTTCTGTTGGAGTAATTGAACATTTTGATAAGGATGTAACGGTTAAATTACTGCAAGAGCAAGCTAAATGTGCCAAGTTTATTATTGCAGTAATACCAAGTAGATACACAAAATATACAGGAAAGATTACAGATGAAAGAATATATAATATATGGCAGTTAAAGCGAATATGTATTGAGGCAGGTCTTATTGACATATCTACTTTTGGTTATGGAGATATTCCAACAAGTCTGCACATGTTTATAAGATACTGTTTGCCATTTGGTATATATAGAATCCTACAGAATTACTTCTCTTACGCAATGAGCTTAGGCTGTTTAGGAAAATCTACAATTTTTTGAAAAGAATGAGATGTAGACTTAGTAATAACAATTTAGGTGTATGTTTTATTGTCTGGGACATTGATACACCTGGAGGTATGGAAAAACAGGCATGGAGACTTGCAAGAGAACTTGCAGAGAAGGGAATGAAGGTTACAATAATAACAAGTTATTTCGCAGAGAAAAGTATTCTTCACAAGGTGCCCTGGCACACGGAAGTAAAGGATAAGGTGACTATATACAGAATACCCCTTAAGAAATCAAGATACATAGCTTCAATCATTTTTTATATAGCTGCTCTTTTTCTAATGTTAAATATAAGAAGATCCTTTGATGTGATCTATGGTGTGCAATTATATAGTTACGGCGCTATTGCTTGTCTTGCGGGAAAGCTGTTTCATAAACCTGTTATTGTAAAGATTGCTTGCGGAGGGTATTGCGGTGATGTTGCAATGTTTGAAAAGCTGCCTTTTGGTTGGCTCACAAAGAGATTTGTTCGATGGGCAGATACATATGTGAGTCTTAGTAATGAAATTGAGCAAGAACTTATCAAAGCAGGATTTGAAAAAAACAAAATAGTACATATCCCTAACGGAGTAGATACAGGGATATTTTATCCTGTTAAAGGAATTGAGGAAAAGAAACACCTAAGAACTAAATTATCGCTACCTGATAAGAAAATAATTTTATTTGTAGGAAGACTTGATCCTCAAAAAAGAGTAGATATGTTAATTAACATATTCAAAAATGTCCATGATGTCTGTAAATCAGCATATCTTATTATAATAGGCGATGGTCCTGAAAAAGAAAAAGTATTATCGTATTTGGATGATAATATTTCTTATATAGGCACAGTTAATAATGTGGATGAATATCTCAGAGCTTCGGATATGCTTGTTCTACCAACTCTTTCAGAAGGTATGTCTAATGTTATACTTGAAGCTATGGCAACAGGACTTCCAGTGATATCGACAAATGTAAGCTCTAATCCGGAAATAATTGAAGATGGAATTGACGGAATTTTGCTGGAGGTTGAAGATAAAAAAGGCTTGCAAGAAAAAATAATAAAATTAATATTGAATGAAACTTTTGCTCAAAAAATTGGTCAAAATGCTCGAAAGAAAATATTGCAACAATTCTCGATAGAGCATATCGCTGAAAAATACAGAGAAATCTTTGAAAAACTTGTTAACTGGAGGAAATTTTGAAGGAGAGATTACTCGAATTTCTTGCTTGTCCTGAATGCCAAAACACATTGAATTTAAAGATAGAGATAATTGAAAACTCCGAAATAAAGAAAGGAACTTTATCTTGCCAGAAATGTCACAAGATATTTCCTGTAAAAGACTTTATACCAAGATTTGTCAAGCTGGATAGTTATACCGATAGCTTTAGTTTTGAATGGAATGTTTTTCATGATGTGCAGATGGATATATTAAACAATACACGCGAATCAGAAGAAACATTTATTTATAAAACCGGATTCATGAAAGAAGATGTTGTGGGAAAAGTATTTCTTGATGCTGGTATCGGAGCAGGAAGATTTGCTGATATTGTATCACGGTGGGAAGGGGAAGTTATTGGCTTTGATTTAAGTTATGCTGTTGATGCTGCCCAAAAAAATATAGGACAAAGAAAGAATGTCCATATTGTGCAGGCAGATATTTTCAAACCGCCTTTTAAGAGGGAATCTTTTGACCATATGTATTCTATTGGTGTCTTACACCATACTCCAGATACTAAAAAAGCTTTTGAGAGTCTTGTCCCTTTATTAAAGAAGGGTGGTGCTTTTGCTGTTTTTATATATGAAAAAGGGGTTTATCATAGATACAGTGATTTATGGAGAAAGATAACTGTCCGATTGCCTTTACGTTTAATGTATATTATTTCCGCTATTGCTATTCCCCTTTACTACATCCATAAAATCCCTTTTTTAGGACCAGCGCTTCAATTCGCCTTCCCCACTGCTAACTGGCCAAAGTGGAAATGGAGATGGCTTGATACATTTGATTGGTATACACCCAAATATCAGTGGAAGCATACATATCCTGAAGTTTATAGATGGTTTAAGGAAAGTGGTTTTAAAGATATAGAGCTTTTCGATTATCCGGTTTGCATGAAGGGATTCAAGAGTTAAACTCACTTTTTCTAAAGCCAACACAGGCCATATCGGAAAAGCGAATTTTTTGATAAAAACCTTTTTAAAAAGTATTTAAGTCAGTTTTATTAGAATGCAATGCTGTTAAAAAACAAAAAGATTTGTAACCTTTGTGGCAGTATATCTTTTAGACTTTACAAGAGAGTTAAATCCCTATACTCTGACGATTGGTATGATCTTATTAGATGCCGGGTATGTGGTTTAGTTTGTGTATCGAATGAAATAAGCCATAAGGATCTTATCGATCAATACAGGGATAATGAAAATACGGTATTTTATTTTAAAGAAAAAGAAGAAACAGATAAAATTATTTTTTGTTATCTTATTAAAGAAGTATTGCAGTATTTAAAATTTGAGCCCGGTATGAGATTACTGGATATCGGATGTGGTATCGGAACCTTTCTGAAGACTGCAAAATCAAAGGGATTCCATGTGACCGGACTTGAACCAAATGTGCAATCTGTTACATATGCAAAAGAAACATACGGATTGAATATAATCCAGGGACATTTGCAGGAAGCGACCTTTACACCCGAATCATTTGATCTTATAACCATTATCCAGACTCTTGAGCATGTCCCCGACCCTTTGGGAGCCTTAAAGAGATCAAACAAGATATTGAAAAAAAAGGGCATGATTTTTATTGAAGTGCCTAATCTAAGTAATATCTATTGCTTGAGCAATAGATTTTTGAACACAAGGGACAGATCACATACATTTGATCCAACAGCACATCTTTATTATTTTACTTCTATGACACTAAAAAAGATCGTCCAGTCAGCAGGTTTTTCCCCAATATCTATTTATTCTGGATTCAATCAGTCAATGCTTCAGATTTTTTTTAATAGGAGAGCGTTATCAAATATATTTTTAAAAAATATTTTGTTTGTGCCATATAGAATTTTATGTAGATTATCTAATTTTTTAAAAATAGGAATGTCAATTAGAATAATTGCCATTAAAGAATAATGTGCGGTATTTGCGGAAAAATAAATTTTAATAATGAACCTATTGATGAAATCATCCTTAAGAAAATGACCTCATCTCTTTCGCATCGCGGGCCAGATGATGAGGGTATTTATATTAAAAATAATATTGGTCTAGGTCACAGGAGACTTTCAATAATAGATCTTTCACCGTTTGCCCACCAACCTATGTCAAATGAGGACGAGACTATATGGATTGTTTTTAACGGAGAAATTTATAACTTTCTTGAATTGAGAAAGGATTTAATCGGGAGAGGACATCTTTTCAGGTCTAGGAGTGATACAGAAACGATTCTACATCTTTATGAAGATTATGGTACAGAATGTTTAAGATATTTAAGGGGAATGTTTGCCTTCGCGATATGGGATGAAAAAGTTCAGTCTCTTTTTCTTGCTAGAGATAGGATCGGTAAAAAACCATTGTATTATTTGCATTCTTCAGATACCTTTTGCTTTGCCTCTGAAATAAAATCGATTCTTCAGGACAAGACATTCGAAAAGATTCCTGATTTTACTGCGATACACCATTATCTGACCTATCAGGATGTGCCATCTCCCTGGACTGCATTTAAAAATATAAAGAAATTGCCGCCTTCGCATTACCTCATATACAAGAATGGAAAAGTTACTATAAAGAGATACTGGAAAATATCTTATCTACCGAAACATACAATGCCTGTGAATGAATTAAAAAAAGAAATCCTCGAAAGGCTGAAGGAAGCCGTAAGGATCAGGCTTATCAGCGATGTGCCGCTTGGTGCATTTTTAAGTGGAGGAATTGATTCCAGTGCAGTAGTTGCCATGATGTCAGAAGTGATGAATAAACCGGTGAAGACATTTTCTATCGGGTTTAAAGAAGATACATACAACGAGCTCAAATATGCACAAGTAATTGCAAAAAAATTCAGAACAGAGCATACAGAGTTTATTATAGAACCAAAAGCTCTTGATATTATTGATAAATTGATATGGCATTATAACGAACCATTTGCAGATTCTTCAGCTATCCCGACTTATTATGTCTCCAAACTAGCGAGGGAACATGTGACTGTAATTCTGAATGGTGACGGAGGTGACGAAAACTTTGCAGGGTATGGAAGATATGTAGCAAATCAGATTTCTATATGGATGCACAAAATTTTGCCTTCATCTATTGCTAAATTAATTTTGCCAGTTATTTCTTTAATGCCACATGGAAAAACGCCGAATAATTTTTTCTGGAGGTTGAAAAGGTTTCTTGGCGAGTATATCAAATCTCCTGAGATGAGAAATGCACACTGGTTATGTCATTTTACTTCAGATATGAAAAAGGAGCTATATACAGATGATTTTTTCAGACAGGTTTCATCAACGGATTCTTTTGATCTCATTTTTAATAAATATAGAGAAGCTGAAGCTAACAGTTTTCTTGATAAGACTCTTTATGCTGATGTGATGATGTATTTACCTGATGATTTACTTGTAAAAGTTGATATTGCCTCTATGGCAAATTCGCTTGAGGCTCGATCTCCATTCCTTGATCATGAGTTCATGGAGTTTGTAGCAAGAATTCCATCAGATTTAAAACTTAATGGTAGTATAACAAAGTATATTCTAAAAGAGACGCTCAAAGGAATTTTGCCAGATGAGTTGCTTTATAGGGAGAAAATGGGTTTTGGTGTTCCAATAGACCATTGGTTTAGAAACGAATTAAGAGATATGGCTTATGATATTATATTGAGCGAAAAAGCTATCTCGAGAGGTTATTTTAAAAAAGAAACTATAAAAAGAATACTTGATGAACATATGTCTAATAAATGGAATTGGCACAACCATATATGGAATCTATTAATGCTAGAACTCTGGCACAGGATGTTTATAGATATATAGTTTTTTATTTTGATAACTAAGGAAAAGATTATTATGCCTGTTGATGTGAATTTACCCAAAGAAGGAATGATTTATCAAAGAGAACAGTATCAGAAAGGTGGTATAGGCCGATGGTATTGGGATTACAGAGATAGGAAAATTATTAAATATTTAGTAGATAGTAAATGTACAGAAGTTAATAAGAGAATTATTGATATTGGTTGCGGAGAAGGAATTTTGATTGAGAAGATTTTGCAGATGTTTCCTGAAAAGGAGATTATTGGAATAGACCCTTCTAAAGAAAACATAGAGATTTGTAAAGCTCATAATTTAAAAGTTTATCACGGTAGTGTATATTCCTTGCCTTTTAATGATCTATCTGTCGATTGTGTTCTTCTCATTGAAGTCATAGAGCATCTTGACCATCCTGATAAAGCAATATCAGAGATAAAAAGAATCCTGAAAAAAAATGCCTTTTTTATAATACTTTTCCCCCATGATATTATTTTTAAATACTCACGAATTATAACTTTCAAGTTAAAAGAGGCTTTTTATGACTCAGGTCATGTCAAACAATGGACCCCTAAAGAAATGCATAAATTTTTAGTTCTAAATGGGTTTGAAATTATTTCAAGAAAGAATCTACCTTGTCATATTTGGTTAATCAGTCTTCACTGTTTGATGGTAGCGAGGAAATTATAGACAGCGAGAAATTAAAAATTTGTGTTGTGTGTCCTGTATATCATTCTGGATTGGGAGGTATAGGAAAACAGGCTGTTACTCTCACAACAGAATTACATAAGAGAGGTTTAAATATTTTCGTAATTACAAGAAAATTAAAACATGTACCATATTTTTTTTCAGAGGTTAAGTGTATAAGAATATGGGCAGCCAGACCATTTGAACATAGAATAGAAACAATAAATTTTCTAAATGTTCTAACTTCAGTAACTTTTTCAATTAATCTACTTTATACGTTAATTAAAAGAAAGAAAGATTATAATATAGTTCATTTTCATGGAGCGAGTATCCCGCTTATAACTACAATCTTTTTTTTGAAAATTTTTAAAAAGAAGGTTATTGCAAAAGTCTCTTCTGCAAAATTGGGGATCGAGGCAGGGTCTTTCAAAGGAAGATATGGGTTTTTAAGCAAATTTATTATTTCTCTCTTGAAAAAGGTTGATTGCTTTATTGCTATCAGTAATGAGATCAAAGATGGATTAATTTATGAAGGGTATGAAAAGGAGAGAATCTATCGAATTCCAAATTTTGTTGATCTTAAGCTTTTTCATCCTATTTTTGCAAAGAAAAATCTTAATAAGACTATTGTTTTTTCAGGTGCTCTTGAAAAACGCAAGGGAGTGCATATTCTGTTGGAAGCATTGAATATTATTCAAAGGGAATTTTCAGATGTTCACCTGATTATTCTTGGGGATGGTTCGGAAAAAATTTATCTTCAAAAGATTGCACATAATTTAAATATTTCGAATAAAATTACATTTAAAGGATGGGTTGAAAATGTTGTTGATTATCTTCATAGCGCTGATATTTTTGTTTTACCATCACTGCAAGAAGGACTTCCTAATTCTCTTTTAGAAGCAATGGCCTGTGGAATTCCTGTTATAGCATCAAAAATAGGTGGAGTTGTAGATGTTATTGAGGATGGCAAATCAGGAATCCTTTTTGAACCAGGCAATATATCTGATTTAGCTAATGCAATCAGGAAATTATTAAAAGATGATGATTTAAGAGATAAAATAAAAGCTGAAGCAGTTAAGATAATAGTTGAAAAATTTTCGATCGAAAGAGTAGTAGAAGAGTATATTAATCTTTATAAAAATCTATGAGCATTGAATCAAAAAATAACCTTTCAATCATAATTCCCGCCTATAATGAAGCTGGGAGGATTGCTTCAACAATTGCTAAGATAAGGAAATTCAGTGATGCAGATATTATTGTCGTAAGTGACGGCTGTACAGATAACACAGTTCAGGAAGCGAAGGAAGCAGGCGCAGAGGTCATTGAGCTTCCATTTAATCTCGGATATGGCGCCGCCCTCCAGACTGGATTTAAATATGCTCTAAAAAAAGGATATCAATATGCAGTTCAGATTGATGCAGATGGTCAGCACGATCCTTCATTTATAAAATCCCTTATAAAACCAGTTCTTAATAATGAAGTTGATTTAGTTATAGGGTCGAGATATTTAAATGAAGGTGATTACATGCCTTCGATCATAAAACGAGTTGGGGCTTTCTTTTTTGCCCGCATAGTATGCATAGTTACACAAAAGAAGGTTACTGATCCGACATCAGGTTTCCAAGCGCTGAACAGAAAAGTAATGGAGCTTTATACAAGCGATGCATATCCATCAGACTATCCTGACGCAGATGTTATCGTAATGCTTCACAGGAATGGAATGAGATTCAGGGAGATTCCTGTAAGGATGGAAAGAATGTCAGGGAAACGCTCCATGCATAGCGGATTGAAACCTTTTTATTATGTATATAAAATGTTATTTTCAATTTTTTTAAATTTGTTAAGAAAAAAAAGGGGATAATAAGAGATGACATTGCATCAAAAAATATTTGCTTTAATTATAGGGATAAGTATTTTTGTAGTTATTATCGAAATGGTCAGAAGAAGAAAACTCGATGAAGAGTATTCATTTTTATGGATTGTTATAGGAATTGGAATCGTTATTCTTGTCCTGTGGGAAGATTTGCTTGAAAAGTTGACACATATAGTAGGTGCTGTTGCTCATACAACAACTATCTTTATCTTTGGACTTATGATTTTAGTATTGATAAACCTGCATTTTTCTGTAAAGATTACGAAACTTAGCAGGCAAATAAAAGAGCTCGGGCAAGAGATTGCTATACTGAAAAGTGTCAAAAAAGAAGTTTGAATAGCACCCCTCCTTTTTAAGCTTTCCAAGATAGTAGTAAACTCTCAATAAAATATTTCCTATTTAACCCTCACTAATTAAATATTTTAATAATATAAAAATTTTTACTTTATTTCTTCAGTTGCTACCTTTCCAGTCCAATTTTAGAAAGAAAAAATCTATGATTTTATTTATTACAATAGATAATATCAATTTGAATTATAGTTTTTCTATTTTTTATTATTTAAATAAATGAATGAAAAAATTGTTAAAATTCCTGACACAAAAGTCAGTTCTTTATTTAAAGATAAGAGATTTTTCTCTTATTTAAGAAAAATCCTTATCTCACCATTCTTTTATCACATAATCAGGTTTTCTATAAGCCTGATATTTATCTATGCGGGTTTTATTAAGTTGGTCGACCCAAAGGCATTTGCAAAGGCAATCTCTCAATATGAATTAGTGCCTGAAGTACTATTAGCTCCTATAGCTATAGGTCTGCCAGCCATAGAAGTATTAGCTGGAGTAGGCTTGATATTTTCTATTAGAGGCAGTCTGAGTATAATTTTCGGTCTATTAATTATATTTGTCTTTGTCCTGTGGTATGGGATATTGAGAAACCTTGATATTGATTGTGGATGTTTCTCTCCTGAAGAACTAAAGAGCCATGCAAGTCTATGGCATGCCTTTTATAGAGATATTTCGATGATTGTTGCGGTGATTTATCTATTTATATCAGACAGATTACTTAATAGAACAAAATCTTTAAAACTCATAAAAAAGGAGGAACAGGAAAATGTATAAAAAAATGTTTTTAGGTTTATTGGTATGTAGTTTCTTTGTATTTGCTTTGATGAACAAATGTGTTGCTGGATGGGGAGAGAAAGAGATTGAGACAGAAAAGATAGCTGTGAATTTTGCAAAGGAAGTAGAAAGAGGTGGCTATAAATTTGTATCAACTGAGGAACTCAAAAGCTGGCTTGACCAGAAGAAAAATGTGCTCATCGTTGATACCATGCCTTATGAGGACAGCTATAAGAAACAACATATACCTGGTGCTGTTCAGTTTGAATTCCCTATACCTGAAGTTACAACTCTTGATGAGAAAACCAAGGCAGCTTTTGAAAAACTACTTGGACCTGACAAAAAAAGACTTATTGTAATTTACTGTGGTTTTACAAAATGCACCCGTAGCCATAACGGTGCTATGTGGGCTGTAAAGTTAGGTTATAAAAATGTTTATAGGTATCCTGGTGGAATTAAGGCATGGATGGAGGCTGATTATCCAGTAGAAAAGGTGAAATGAAATTAAGGGAGGACTTGATGTAATTCATACTTTTGATTCTGACAAAACCTTTCAATACTGGTTTTTATCAACTGCTTTAAAAAGTGGAAAACTAAATGAAAAGCAGACACTTGAGCTTACAGAATTGATGGCTACATTGAATAAAGATGCTGCTGAGGTGATGACCGAGATAGGAGTCAATGCATGCACTGATATCACAGGTTTTGGACTTCTGGTCATGCCATAGAAATGGCAAAGGCAAGTAATGTCTGTATCCGTATTTATTCTGATAAGGTTCCTGTGATTTCTGATGCCTTAGAATTTGCGTCTATGGGAATGATACCAGAAGGTAGCCACTTGAACCAGAAATTCTGCAGTCAATACCTGGATATTTTTCTTGAATTAGACCCAGTTATTGCAGATATTCTGGCTGATGCACAGACTTCAGGTGGTCTCTTGATATATGTCCCTGAGGAAAAGTCCATACAACTTTTAAATGGGCTCATAGAGCGAAATACGCCTTCTGCAAGTGTAATAGGGGAGGTTTTCAACGAACCAAAAGGGATTATTCAGATAAGATGATACTCTTTTTTCATAATTAATCAGGAGGCTGAATGAGATGATTGTTGATGCAAGAGGTTATGGATGTCCAAAGCCTGTTCTTATGGCAGAGGAGGCATTATCAAAAATAACAGAGGGCGGTATAGAAGTACTCGTTGATAACGAGGCATCCGCGATTAATCTTAAGAGGTTTGCAGCAAAGAACAATTTCTATTCAGACGTAATAAAGGAAGAAAATTACTGGCGTGTCAAGATAGTTAAGGGATATGTCTGTGAGGTTCCTGCTGAAGAAACTAAAGAAAAGAAACCCGGCAAAGATCTATTTCTCATAATAGGTACTAATACAATGGGCAAAGAGGAAGAGCTTGGCAGAATCCTTATGAAGGCATATTTTGAGACGATTAAAGCATATAAAGAGCTACCTGATGCAATATTCTTTTTGAACACAGGTGTGAAACTTACTACAGTGGACGACGAAATGGTTCCTATTCTTAAAGAGATTGAAGAAATGGGAGTAGAAATATTTACCTGTGGCACATGCCTTAAGTTCTTCAATCTTGAATCAGAGCTAAAGGTTGGTTTTAGAGGCACAACAAATCACCTTGTAGAAGGTGTTAAAGACTATAAGAAGACTGTCTGGATTGGGTAAGGAGGTAAATATGGATGAAAAGAAAATAAAAAAAGAATTTAATAATCGAATTAGTAGAGGAGAATTTCTAAAAACAATCGGTGCAGGTGTTTTACTCGCTGGCTTCGGTTCTTTTTTGCTTCTTTCGGAATGACCAAAACAGTTAATTTTTATGAGGCAGGACGCTCGTATATCTGTCATAATCCCTACATTCAATGAAGAAAAGGTAATTAAGGGTTGTATTGAATCAGCAAGACTATTGAACCCATTTGAAATTATTGTAGTTGATGGAGGAAGCACTGACAGGACTAAAGAAATTGCTCGCGAGAATGGAGCAATTGTTATTCAAACAAGAAAAGGAAGAGGTAATCAAATGAATAAAGGCGCCTCCTTAGCAGAAGGAGAAATTCTTTTCTTCCTACATGCAGATACCATCATTTCAAATGAAACAATTTCTTCATGGCACCCTGAAATATTTACAGGTTCTCAGGGTATGCTGAAAAAGGTTCAGCATGACACTTTTAATATACAGCATCACATTTTGAATATTTCTGATAAATATGTCGGTGGTTTTTTTAAACTCAAATTCGATGACAACTCTCTCTCAACAAAGCTTGTAGAATTTTTTGCAAATTTAAGGGCAAGATTACTATCTTTACCTTACGGTGATCAGGCAATCTTTATTAAAAGAGATGCATTTGTAAAAATTGGAGGCTTCAGGGAATATCCATTTCTTGAGGATATTGATTTAGTAATTCGTCTCAGAAAGTTTGGAAAGCTAAAATATATTCCTCACAGTGTTATAGCATCTTCAAGACGTATAAAAAAGGAGTTTCCTTTTTCTCCAATTCTTGTAAGTTTGAGAAATGTCCTTATAGCTTTACTTTTCATTTTAGGAGTTGAACCTTCAAAGCTTGTTAAACTTTATAAGTGAAAGATTATGAGGTGAATATGGTAAAAAATATTATTGACAAATCATTATCCGGAGAAATACTTAATGCAGAAGATATTGCTCTTTTATTTCAAGTCCCTTTATTTACCTATCAATCAGCTTTAATCCAGTCTGCAGCACGGCAGATATGTGAGAAGGCATCTAATGGTCTTGCTGAGGTTCACGCACAGATTGGTCTTGATATCGCTCCTTGTCCGCGAAATTGCCGTTTTTGTTCTTTCGCTTCCTGTAATGGGGTTTTCTCAGAAAATATCGAACTGGCGATAGAGGAAGTAGTCAATCGTGCACGTGAATTTGAGTCAGATGGAGCCAATGCAATATACCTTATGACCACTTCAAGATACCCTTTTGAAAAGTTCATTGAGGTAGCACAGGAAGTTAAAAGATCGTTGAAAGAAGATACTATACTTGTGGCTAATATAGATGATTTCTCTGAAAAACAGGCATTGAAGTTAAAGGATGCGGGTTTTTCAGGAGTATACCATGCTGTAAGGATGGGAGAGGGTAGGGATACAAATATTCCAACCGAAAAAAGACTAAGAACGATTAGAAATGCAAAGGAGGTTGGTTTACTTGTTGGAACCTGTGTAGAACCAATAGGTCCTGAACATAGCATTGAGGAATTAGTAGAAAAAACCCTTATTACCAGAGATATCCAGCCCGTCTTTAGCGGAGCTATGAGGAGAATTCCAATACCTAAAACTGATCTATCAAAACACGGAATCGTGAGTGAGGCAAAAATGGCACATATCGTAGCAGTTGTGAGATTAGCAACTGGGTATAACATCGCAGGAAATTGTACTCACGAGCCAAATGTTATAAGTGTAGCTGCAGGTTCTAACCTGATATGGGCAGAGACAGGATCGAATCCCCGTGACACAGTAAAAGAAACAGAAGGTAAGAGGGGATTGAGTGTTCAACAGTGTAGGCAGATATTTAAAGAGGCTGAATGGAATGTGCTATCAGGTCCTTCAAAATTCTTTAACCCTGATAGCACTAACACATTCTTCGAAAAATCGGACCTTGCTTATGGAACTTCCATCAAGAATTAATGAATTTTTAAAAAGCTGTGAGAATTGCGGAAGGTGTAAAAGAGTATGCCCATTTCTTTATACTTATGGCACACCTGACAAGATAATCTCAGAAACTCCAGAAAAGGTTTTTTTTTGTTCGAATTGCAAGGCATGTGATACAGTCTGCAAAGAGAGATTAAACCCTTCAGAAGCATTATTTGAAATGAAAACCATGTTATTAAGGAGTGGTAATTATCCTCCAGAGATAAAAAATGCTTTGAATTCAGCAAGTGCTTATGCTATGAGAGGACATAATTTTCCATTTGTATATTATTCTTCTTCTACTGATACAGTCTTCTGGCCGGGTTGCGGTTTAGCAGGAACAAATCCTGAGATAGTCAAGAAAACTATCAGGCTACTTAGCAAAAGTCTAAATAAAAGGGTTGGATTGGTTCTTGATTGCTGTTTTGATCCCTTATATCAGCTTGGAGATATTGATTCAGTAAAGGAGGCTGCAGAAAGAATACAAGAAAGATTGAAGAATAATAAGATAACTAATGTAATAACAGGTTGCACAAATTGCAGAAAATCACTTTCTATCCATCTTCCAGATATTGAAGTTGAACATATATTTGAGGTTTTAGATAAAAGTTTTGAACTCCGAACTCCGAACTCCAATTTCCAAAAATTTTTTCTCCATCATCCATGTCCATCTTTTAGCTCAGAGAATATAAGACAAAATGCAAAAACAATAATGCAATTAACTGATAGTGAGAATTCAAGACCTACATGCTGTGGTCATGGAGGAGGGGTCAGTTCATTATCGCCAGAACTATCAAAGAAATTTACCGATAAAGTTATTAACGCATCAAAGGATAATCCTATCGTTACCTATTGTATGGGCTGTAAAGGAAAGTTTCTTGAAAATGGAAAGAAGGCATATCATCTACTTGAACTTATGACCGGGGTTAAACTGATTGAAAAACCTGTTACCTCTGGTAAAAAATGGGTTAATAGATTTATATTCGCATCTACTCAAAGGTTTAATCTTAAAAAATTACTTTTCGGGATAAACGTAATCTTTTTAATAATTCTTACTACATATCTAAGAAATAAAGGTTATATATCAACAGAGGGAATTTTAAATTTTATAAAACAATATAAGGTTTTAGCACCGCTTCTTTTTATCCTTATTTATGCCATTGGACCAAGCCTCTTTATTCCAAGCCTCCCTCTCACACTTGGTGCGGGTTTCCTCTGGGGACCATTCTGGGGTGTTATTTTTTCTATAACTGGTGCTACTACAGGTGCCTCTGTTGCATTTTTAATCTCTCGTTATCTTATAGGTGACACTATTAAAAAACGCTTTGGCTATGACAGATCAAAATGGCTAAAGGAAAAGGTTGAAAAACATGGCTGGAAGGCTGTAGCATTTGCAAGATTATTACCAGTTCTACCATTCCCGGTCTTAAATTACATGTTCGGGGTAACTCCTATATCATTCTTACATTATCTATGGGCAACATTTGTTTTTATGCTGCCTGCTTGTATTGCATATGTAGCATTTGGAAGTTCAATGGGTGAATTGATTTTAAAAGGCAATGTAAAAGGTTTAATTATCGGTATTATCATTGCTTCTGTAGCATTCCTATTACCCTTTGCTTTAAAACCACTTGTTAAAAAGGTATCATCACATAAAGATAATTAAAAAATGAAGAGCAGATCAGCACTCGGAATATTTTTCCGAGCACCTCAATCTGGTAAGGTTAAGAAAAGAATTGCTAATAAAATAGGAAAAGATGAAGCATTGAAAGCATATATATCTATGCTTGATGCAACTGTTGCAAACGTCCTGAGAATTCAGGGCATAGATATCTATGGTTTTTATGAAGGAGAAATAACATCTCCAAATTACCAGATCCCATTTTTAGGAAAAAAGAATATATCTTTTCATCCACAGAAAGGTCATAACCTTGGCGAAAAGATGTGTAATGCTTTTCAATGGCTTTTTGACAATGGATATCTGAAGGTTTCACTCATCGGGACTGATTCTCCAGATCTACCAATTTCTTTCATAGAAATGGCATTTCAAAAGCTTGACATTTATGAACTTGTTATCGGTCCATCAGAAGACGGTGGTTATTATCTTATCGGTATGAAGAAACCTCTTGAGGATGTTTTTAAAAATATTGAATGGGGGAGAGATATGGTTCTAAAAGACACCATTTCTAATGCCATGAATGCAGGAATAAATTATTTTCTTCTTCCTGAATGGTATGACATAGATGACCTTGATACCCTGAATCGATGGAGATTGAGCAAAACAAGCAAAAATGGTCAGACTAAAGCTCTTTATTCAAAAGATAACCATTGATAATATCATCAGCTTTTTTAAAAGCGAATTTTGGTGAACCTATAATAATTGGTTCGAAGACCTTAATATTGTTTGATTGTAATTTAACATGTAAGACCTTTACCTTCTAAAAAGGGAATGTCCAATTTCCATATTCAGTTCCTGCATAGGCTATAGTTGGAACAATTGACCTAATCGGACGCGTTTCACATGCACGTATCGTTGCTGCAATACTATCCCTGCCCACGATCTCTGCAATAGCAGTATTCTCAGTATTTCTTATTTCCTGTATTGTTGAATTGGAGAGCATCCATTCTGGAAAATCTGTGACGTGGTCAGGCTTGTTGGCTAAAATCTCAAGTAAACGCCCGCTTATATTCATCTATTCATAATAATGTTAAAGGTTTATAATCTCCGGGATAATAAGGCTGATCAAAAGGTGTATCCATAAGTCCGTGCATCTTAGCCTTATCAAGAAAATTAAGTATCAGATACATTAATTCTTTTCCTCTTACAACCCCTAACCCACCTCTCGGACAGGTTATTTCATTGAATTCTTGCACTTTGTCCCTTCGCACATATTTACCTGTTATAGTGAGAGGCACTGTCTCGCCAGTGTGGATCATTGTGCCTGAACTTGCTGTGGAATGGTCTGCTGTAATAACCAACAAGAATTCTTTGTCTGTTATGATTTCATTGACTGCAACAGACATAGCACGGTCTATTGCCTCTATTACCTCCTTTTTATACCAAGGATTTTTTGTATGACCTGCCTCATCAGGCATCTTCGTATGAACATGAATAAAATCATAATCAACTGCTTCCTTTGCTAAGCGAATACGGTATTTTAAATCTCCCTCTATATCTCCTGTATCTTTAACCCTTACTACATCCATCCCCAATTCAGTACAGAGCCCCCAGTAAATTGAGCCAGAGGAAATTGACAATCCACGAAGCCCCCATTTTTCTCTGAAGGGTGTTAACTTTTTCTTTCTGCCAGGCCTCTGTGTTACGAGAGCATTCACAGGCGGTAAATTTGATGCAATTCGTGATTTATTTATATGATGGCTGGAAAGTTTCTGATGGCACCATATGAGGTATTGATTCAAAGCTGAAGCAGTTTTTTTTGATGAGCTGTCTTTTTTCTTCTGATTAAAAGGCAGAATTTCCATGATAGCCTTCCCTTCATAGATGGGGTCTGAATCAGTTATGTATTCGTTTACATCGCCATTAAGAATAATAAATCCATCTATTCCCTGAGAAGGTATGAGGTTAATCTTTACTGTATTCAATTCAAAAATTTTTATTTCATTCATAAGGATTTGAGCTTCCTCTTTAGAAATTTCTGGCCTGCCCAATGTCAAAATAAGATGGTTGTTTCTATGGTCTGCACAGCATATATGACAGAGGATTGCAATCTCGTTATCTTTAACATTTATTCCTTTTCCCCTTGCTTCAATATATCCCCTGCCAGGGAAATCTTCTAAAGTGTAACCAAAGATCAGGAAATGTGCTTCCTCACTTGACATGGGAATACCCTGATAAGTGCTGTGATATAAACCATTCATACCTATTGATGAGAGGTAATCCAGATTAGGTGTGTATGCTGCTTGGAGTGGGGTCTTCCAATCAAAACACTCTTGTCCTCTGTCACCAATACCGTCCAGAATTATTAAGATACAACGCATATTATTGTATAACATTTTGGATATATTAATTCTACTGATAAGTAGTTACTATATATATAAAATCAATCATCTTTACAATCTATCTCTTCTTTATAACCTACTGTTTAACTAAAGACTTGCTGATTATATGATCTTTTATAATATTCATAGAGCATATAAATCTCTGGGATTAAAAAGCCCTACTCAGTATTTAATCGAAAATGGAGAAATGTCGCAAATGTCTTTAACTTATACATAGTATTGACTTATTAGTGTTAATTTTTTAAATTAAGCTATTGATTAAATAAAATTTATAGAATTAGCATTATTTTTGCATAAATAATTAAAATAAAATGGAAAGACATAATATCTTGTTAATATTTCTGATTAATATTTTTATTAACCTTATGCTTTTAAATTATTCAATTGCTTCAGTTTCTGGGGATTGTGAAAACTGTCATGTCTTATTTCCTGGTGTACCAAAAGAGGATTTACCATATACTTTATGTATAGTTTGTCATTCAAATTCTAACGCTGAAACCATTAAAATACTTGGAAATAGTAAAGTCCCAATAGTCAATAACACTGTAAAACCAGATTATCCCCTTGCAGGAGGAAATTTCTACTATGTTACAAAAAAATATGGTGATAGAAAGGGACATAATGTCGATGGAATTGCTTTAACAGACTCAAAATTTATGAATACCCCTCCAGGCTATAAAAGAGGATATGATCCTTCTATAGTTGGATACAATAATAAAAATACATTGAAATGTTCAGGTTCTAACGGCTGTCATGGAAACAGAAACATTGAAGATCCATTCCGTGCAATCTTAGGAACGCATCACGCTCCTGATAAACCTCTTGATGGAACTACAACAGCTAAAAGCTATCGATATTTAAAAAATACAGATAAGGTAAATGGAGTGATTGGTTTTGAAGATGAAGAATGGAATAAGAATTGCACTTCAAAGAAGCATAATGAATATGCAGTTTCAATAGATATATTGTGTGCAAGCTGTCATGGTTCTTTTCATTTGAAAGATACAGACTCAAAAAAGAGTCCTTGGTTCAGACATCCAACTGGTATTTTATTACCTGATCATGGAGAGTATGTAAATTATAATCCTGAAAATCCACCGCTATTAGAGAGACCAAATTTAAGAATTTACAACACTGATGCTCCGGTTGGAAGAACAAATCCTGTTCAGATATCAAGTGATGAGGTGAAATTAGGGGAAGATGTTGTGCTATGTCTTTCGTGTCATGTAGCCCATTCAAGTCCATATGATTCTATATTGCGGTGGGATTATGACGCTATATTTACAGGAGAAGAAGGGAAGGGAGGCTGTTTGATTTGTCATACAGAGAAATAAAAAAGTCATTTGGCACTAAAAGACAGTCACCAGTCACTGGACAACAATCAGCAGTCAATGACCATTGACTGTAAGTCGATAGAGATGAGAAAAGTAATAATCATAAATATTTTTATCTTGTTGTTTAATGTTCTGGTCTCTGGTATTTCTGAAGCCCGTGTAAAAGGTAAATGCAAGGATTGTCACACAATGCATTATAGCTATGAGGGAAAAGAAGTAACGTTTGGTAGTCGTGAAGGACCATTCCCTGTTCTAACAAAAGGTGGTTGTATTGGTTGTCATGGACAAGAACCTGAAGGCCAATTGAATATTATTACAAAGGGCAAGACAAGAATACCTCAAATAATACATAAAATGGATAAAGCAGATCTTGCAGGAGGCAATTACTATTATGTTGCAGATGGTTTTAATCCTGATTATTCAAAAGGACACAATGTTCGTGCGATATCCATAAAAGAAAATACTCCGATGAATATGCCTCCTGGCTTCAAAGAAAATGTAACTATCCCAGGAGGACTTGGTCCTACATATTGGTTAGAAGATAAGCAACTTACGTGTTCTGGAACATGGGGGTGTCATGGAAATAGAACATTTGAAGACCCTTATATCTCGATTTATGGAGCACATCACGAAGACGATTCAGTAATTGATGGATCAACAACAGGAAAGAGCTATCGGTTTCTTTATGGTATAAATGGGAAAGAGCATAAAAATTGGGAATATATGGCTACAGTTGATGATCATAATGGTTATAGCGGAGATATTAGCCATGATACTATGAATACAATCAGTTATCTTTGTGGTGAGTGCCATGTAAAATTTCATCCTCATCCAAAACTTGGGGGAGAAACAGAAGTTGGACAAGCTTATAATTCCATCTGGTATAAACATCCTACTGATATTGCATTTGGGGCTATTCATGGAAATTATGCCTATTCTGAATATCAAGATTACACTGTTTACAGTCTTGAAGTGCCTGTTGCTTATGAAAACCCTACAGGTAAAGAGCAAAAAGTTGATGAAAACAGCATAGTTATGTGCCTCTCATGTCACCGTGCACACGCAAGCCCTTTCCCTGATATTCTCAGATGGGATTATACAAAGATTACGATACAAAATGATTTATCAGGACAGGGATGTCTTAAATGTCATACAAGAAAAGGTCATTAAAGCTATCCCAATAAATCATAGAGTCTCAAAGTGAGAATATTTATGCACATTTGAGACATCATACCTCATAATATAACTCATCATTTACTTGCCTTTTTCAACCCAGATCCATCGATAAGTGTCTCAGAAGTTTGTTAACCAGATTAAATAAATTTTCACGTAATATCTTCATGATTTTAATCCCATTTTTAGGGTTAATTTATAAGTATTATAATTAGCATAAGATTAAAAAATATTGACAAAATATTCCTAAAAAGGTTAATAATATAAGCAAATGATATATTTCATAAACTATATTTCAACTAAATTCCAAACAAACAGATGGCATAAATATTGCTGTCAATAAAGAAGATTACTAACTTTTTGTTGTAAGAGAAGCATATGAAGAAGATTGAGAGATGGTAACAGGATTTAATCAAAAAATAATTATTATTTGATTAGTTATGAGAGATACGTAATGAGTTTTAAGAAGATTTATTTAAAGAAAGGAGGTGAATAAGGATGAAAAAGATGACAGTAATAGGAATTTTAGCTGCATTTTGCGTATTTTTGACCTGTGGTGTAGCTGGTGCAGTAGCACAAGGTGCATGTTCAAACTGTCATACCATGCACAATATGCAAAATGGTCAGGTTGTAGCTGCTGGTGGTCCTTACGGAGTTCTACTAAAAGGAAGCTGTTACGGATGTCATTCACAGGGTCTAACAACAGGACAAAATATAGTAAATAATACTCCTCAGGTTGCTCATACTAATGCAACAGATCTTGCAGGCGGAAACTTTGCATATATTATCGGTAGTAAAAATGTTGATCTTAATGACTCTGTAGCCGTTGCAAATCCAGATACAGTTGGACACAATGTATCAGAACTTGGCAATCCAGAAGGATACGATGCAATGTTCCCTCCCCCAGGTGATGAATATGCGCAGGCAATTACCGCAGCGAATTTTACCTGTGGTGGATTATATGGCTGTCATGGTGATCGCACCGCTGCTGACAGTTATGCAGCTGTAAAAGGATCACACCATGTAAACGATACTGTTTTAAAATTCGGAGCATCTCTTGATGAAACAGCACAGGGTGGTACAACAGCACTCAGTTACAGGTTTCTAAAAGGAGTTAAAGGCGCAGAAGCTTCAAACTGGCAGAATACAGACTCGAACAACCACAATGAGTATAAAGGTGCTACCGATGGGGTAGAGGCTGGAAGTGCAACAACTCCTGGCGGTGGAACTATTAGTGGGCTTTGCGCAGAATGTCATGGCAACTTCCATGGACCACGGGCTGTTGGAAGCGATATTACCAATACCGCGACTGGTTCTCCATGGCTCAGGCACCCCACAGACATAATTCTGCCTAATAGTTCTGAATACCAATACTATAATGGTGGAGTTGGTGGTGGTGCTGCATCCACGTATAGTGTTAATGCACCAGTTGCAAGAGCTGATACTATCAATAGTGCAAATTATCCATTACCAAAAAATACAGCAACTCCTGGTACCAATGACGCTATCGTAATGTGTCTCTCCTGCCATATGGTTCATGGATCTGCTAATGCCGATATTCTAAGATGGAATTATGAGGATATTAGTGCAGGCACTGGCGCGGATGCGACACGTTGCTTTATATGCCATACGACGAAAGATACCGGAAGTTAAACTTTTAAAGTTATAGTGTGTTTAGGGGAGGGCAATAGATATTCTATACCCTCCCTTTTAATTGAATTTAATTAGGTTTTAAAAGTTTTAATATGAAAATTTGTGAAAAAATTATTAATTGCTTCTGCAAAATTATCATATTATCACTTACAATTTTTTTTCATTCAGATATCTCTGCACAACAGGATTTTCCTGTAAAGTATCTGGACAGTATAACAGAAGATGAAAATAACGATAGATTGTTATTTCCTTCTTTAGTTTTTATAGAACCTATAAGAGATGAAATATATGTAATAAGTCAAAATAAAATTATTTTATATACATCTGATTTTTTTCCTGTATTTACTCTTACTAAAAAGGATGGTATCGAAAATCCATATGGTTTAACAGTTGATGACAGAGGTAATCTTTACATTGCACAAGGAGACACCCAGCATTATCCAAAGCACAGGATATCTGTTTTTAATGCCCGACTTAAATGGGAGCGCGATATATATTTAGAGAATTTTGATGGATCTGATTTGTTTATTCCTAATAATCTTGCAATTGATTCAAACGGGAATATATATGTAACAGGGTCTTACTTTCCAGGAGTTATAGTGATTAATAATCAAGGTAAGATTTTAGATATTATGATCGTTGAAGAAGAGGGTGAAAAAGTAAAATTAGATTATGCAACAATCGATAAAACTGGAAATATATATCTTGTAAGTGAAGAAAAAGGACATATTTATGTTTATGATAAAAACAGAAAGTTCCTGTATAGATTTGGCGATAAGGGAGGATGTGCTGGGAAATTAAGTCGTCCGCAGGCAGTTTCAGTAGATGAGCGAACTGGAATGAAATATGTCGTAGATTATATGCGACATACTGTTCTTGCATATGACGCAAATGGCAAATACTTATTCGAATTTGGTGGACTTGGGTGGGGTGAAGGCTGGTTTCAGTATCCGACAAATATTGCTGTTGATAATAAAGGCAGAATTTTTGTAGCTGATACATACAATGACAGGATACAAGTTTTTAAACCTGAAGGGTAAATTGAGATTTCCAAAAGAGCCATAAAAATCTTTGTTCTCATTTTTAAATAATTTCATTCTCATTTTTTTTATATTTTGATTAAATAATAATATCAAGAAATATGTTTATGAGTTACAGTTAAAAATTAAATTAAAGTATTACTAATTCATTAAAACAAATTGATATTATTCTAAAATTTTAAATAATTAATAAGAAATCATTTTTAAAAATTGTATTTTTTTCTAAATAATGACTGGAAAATAATTTAGCTAATGATTAAAATAGTTTGCTGGCATTGAAATTGTTTTAGCAATATTTTTAGTGTAATGCGGTGGATAACATTGAAAAAATGGTTTGATGTAGTGATATGACAAAATATAGAAAATATATTTTCAAATATAGCAATAACATGGCTAAATGTCTGTCTAAATTGTCATTGCGAACATCTGCTTTCTGCACGTTCTTCATGCTTTGCACTTCGCTTTTAATATGTGGTTGTGCAACACTTCAACAGGATATTGATGTTACGAAAGAAGCTGATGGTCAAGTAACAGTCTATTTGAAAACACCTTCACGAACCTCAACGAACATTACTTTTATTATTACAAAAATAAAAGCTATCACAGAAGATAATATTTCGAGGGAGATGATAGACACCACCGTTACTTTTAATTCACATGATATTAGCGGCAAGCAAATACGTCTCTGTGAGAAGATGATTCCTGAAGGCAGATTTAAGAAACTAAGTTTTACAGTTAAAGAGGCGTTTTTAAAAAGAGATAAACAAAAAGCTCATTTGGCTCTTCCATCTGAGAACATCGACGTAGATATCAATTTCGAAATACAGAAAAACCAGAATACTTCACTTTTTATAACATGGAATCCAGATTTATCAATTAAAGACGGATATCTTTTCAATCCTTTTTTTACTATCGAAAAGCAGATTCCAGAATTGAGCTCAATGTTGATATATGTGACCAATGAACATTCAGATAATGTTTCGGTCATAAACAGGCAATCAGGTGATGTAGTAGCAACTGTAAAGGTTGGTAAAAATCCAAGGGGTATTGCATCAAGCCAGAGTAAAGAACGTCCGAGAATATATGTCGCTAATTCAGGGTCAAACAGTGTATCAGTTATTGATCCGACTACACATAAGGTTGAAATAGAAATACCAGTGAGATTCGGAAGAGAACCAGAGGGGATTGCGGTTGCAAAAATTTTGCATGATAGAGAGATTGTATTTGTTGCGAACTATCGTTCTCAAAACATATCGCTTATTGATGCATCAACATATCAGGAGATAGATAAAATAGAAGTTGGAGATGGACCTATAGCCATAGCAGTAGACCCACCTGTTACAAGTTTATCAGGTTCAAGATATTTAAATTTTAATTCGATTAATCTTATGCATAAATACAGGGAAAAATACTTCAACGTGTATGTTGCAAACAGGAATTCAAAGAATGTTTCTGTAATCAAGATGGACTTAAATACAGGAAGACCATATGAGATTATAGATATTAATGTCCAGTGGAATCCCATATCACTTGCTGTTGATTATCAGAAAGCAAAGGTTTATGTAGCTAATAACGCTTACGATAATCTGACAATTATAGACATTCTTCAACTAATTAAAGGTAATAAAACTTCTACTGTCTATGACCTTACTGGTGTAGGTACATCTTTAGTGGGAATCATAGCTGATCCAGAATTTGATAGATTGTATCTCTTAAGAGAATATCCAGGTGAAATTCTTGTTATAAGGCCATACTCAGAAACCTTTGGCGTAGGGATAGCCCTATCACCTGTTATTAACACTATAGCTGTAGGCATCTCACCGAGAACATTCATAATGGATCCAGAAGGTAGAAATATTTATGTCGTAAACAGGGGTTCTGATAATGTCTCTGTTATAAACAAAACAACAATGAAAGAGGAAAGGATAATTCCTGTTGGTAAAAAACCTTATGGAGTAACAATGTTCCCTTAAATGAAATGTCAATAGTCACCGGTCGATGAATATTAATGACTGATGACTGATAACTGATGACTGATGAAAAATTGACTAATGAAGTATACGATATGGAAATTTATATTTATAACAGTAGTAACCTTTTTATTTTATTCAAATGCATTTGCTGAAGGGATGGGTGCATTACTAAATATGAATTATATTGATACAAGTCAATATGAAGAGGGAGAAAGAATTCAAAACTCTGATAGTTTTTCACAAAATTGTTATTTTAATCTGGATAAATCAATTACTGCAATTATTTCCTATCATTTATATCTCAGGACGACTTTGATTAATTCTCATGTAACCGCTGAAAATGATATACAGACAACAAAATATCAGCGTGCAATAGAACCTGCTTTTGATATTAATTTCAGGCATCCTGTATATGGTCTTGATGCAGGAATACGGCGACTTGAACAGTGGTCAACTGCAAATTTACATAATGACAGCAGAAAAACTACAGAGTTCTATTATTCAAGGTTAAACATTATCCCATATAAATTACCTTCCTTATCTTTACAATATGATAAACAAAAAGATTACGATTATCTTTCTCCAAAACAAACAGACACAACAAATGATAAATATACAGGAAGCTCATGGTATGACCTTCAGTATAGAGGGTTAAAAGCAGCATATAACATTACATACATTTATAACGAAAATAGAACACCTGTAAGTATGATTTCTAAGACGGTGACTGGAAATTTTAACGCTTTATACAATCTAAGTTATACAAAATCATTGTTAAAGGATTTTATAAACATAGCAGCAGGATATCAAGGTAATTATTCTCGTACTAAAATCGAACAATATGCAACACAAACAGGTGAAGTATCCTTTGAAAGGACACCTTCTTCAGGATTATATGGGATTGGAACTGAACTGAAGCCAGATGTAGAGATATTGGGATTAGTTTTATCGCTGAGTGATAATATCTATACTGCACCTGTTACCACTGCTATCGGCAATATCAATATAGGACAGAATGGTAGTAAATTTAATAATATCGGGATTCAATTATTTTCTTCAGATATAGCTGTTGATACTCTAATTATCTATGTAAATAAAGACATAACACCAGATACAAATCTCATAAATCCTGTTAACTGGCGAATTTATAGAAGTGATTTTAATCAGCCTGGTACATGGATAGAGATATCATTAGAGAATATAACAACATCTCTTTATGATCCTCTGAATAATATATACAGGTATGAACTGCATTTCTTAGAACCACAAACAAGTCTGTTTTATAAAGCTGTCAATATCGAAAATTCAACAACCAATGATGTTTTTGTAACAGAGATTGAGGCATTTGGAACAGATATAATACCAGCTTCGGGTAAGCTTACCGATGTTTCAACATTCTTTACACATGGTATTAATTTCAATACAAATCTAAAGCCTTTTAAGCGTTTAACCTTTACACTTAATTATTTTTTAAACAGAACTGATCAGGAACCAAAATCATTTATTGATTCTGTCGGAGATGCTTTCAAAAGCATATTCACTAAATCCTTTAATGGAAATAATACTGAGCTGAAAAGTAATGTAACGAGAACGTATGGGGCAAGTGCAGCCTGGCTTATACACAGAAAACTTGACACAACAGTCAGGTACCAGAGAAATGAGTCATTTGATAATAAATTTGAGACAGATCTAAAGACTGATACATATTCACTTACTTTAAATTCAACCCCACTACCAACACTCAATGCAAATTTTTCGATTATAAGGACATATCATTATAGTTTCCAGGAAAAACAATCGACAGGCGACATTTACCTGTTAGCTATGGGTTTACGTTTTCACAGAGATGTAAATATGATAACTGATATCGGATATACAAAGACGACTACATATGAAGATATGCCTGGTGATATTACATCAAAATACATAAGAGCAATTCTTGATGCACGCTTAACAGATAAATGGTCCGGGAATATGTCATATGGGTATTCGCAGACATCAGGAAAGGAAGCAAATAGATTACATGACGGTTCTTTAATCTTGACTTACAGGCCAGGAAGATTTATTAGCCTCTCAACTAACTTGAAGATATTAAATTCTGATGGAGATACAACAATTTCAGGCGGCTTCTTGTATGACTGGCTTCTGTTACCAGCAATAAGATTAAATGCACAATATCAATATATGAAAACAGAACCACAATTGACAACGTCTCACATATTGAGTGGATATGTGCTCTGGTACATAACAAAATTCCTGGATTTGCAACTAAATTTTAATTACAAACGTGATGAAGATGAAATACAAACAGAGACATTTACTTTTGGAGGAAATCTAACGTGCAGATTCTGGTAAGAAGAGCGAAGAGTAAAACACTAATAGCTATGTGTTTTTTGCTGATTTTTATAAGTGGTTGTGGGACAGAGAAGTATTATCTAAGAACAGAAGCTGATATTAAAAATATCAAAAAGATAGTTGTTTTACCATTTGAAAACTTTACATCTGATGAGCATGCAGGAGAAAAAGTTAGAAGGATTGTTATAACAGAACTAATTTCACAAGAAATGGATGTAGTGGAGCCTGGTGAAATAAGTAAACTTTTTCGTGAATTAAAAATTAAATACATTAGTTCAATACAGGGTTCGCAGTTGCAAGAGATTGGAAAGACGCTCGGGGCTGATGCTGTAATTATTGGTGTCGTCGAGAATTTCGGAATAAGCGATGGAATTTCAGTTAAATATCCCGAGGTAACTATAATTCTTAGAATGATTGAAACTTCAACGGGTTCTGTAATCTGGTCAATAAGACAAACATCAGGGGGTCCTGATTTCTGGACAAGGCATTTCGGATCTGAGGGCCCTTCTCTGAGTGAAACTGCAAAAAAGGTTGTGAAAGAGGCAATTGGAACATTATTTTAAAAAAGTCACTGGTTATTGAAATGACTAATGACAAATGACTGATGACTAATGAGAGGTATTTATATATGAAACTGTTAAAGCAAATCTTTATATTGTTCGCAATCTTTTTATTACTCTTTTGTGCAGGCTGCGGGGGAAGAGGGTCTCCTTCTTTTTATATAAACCAGGACATAGACTTTAGCTTTATTAAGAGAGTAGCTGTTTTGCCTCTGGAAAATCTGACAAATGAAAAGTTTGCTGGTGAAGCAGTAAGGCAGGTTGTAATTAGTGAGCTATTGGCATCAGGACTTGTCGATGTAGTATGTCCCGGCGATGTTGTCACTGCATGCGAAGCTATAAAGTTAAAACAATGTCAATCTCCAAATGCAGAACAGATTAAAACAATAGGCAAAAATTTGAAGGTTCAGGCAGTTATTCTGGGTGCGGTAAATAAATATGGAGAGATAAGAGAGGGAAATGTTACTGCACCTGAAGTAAATATTACCTTGATGATGGCTGATGCAAATTCTGGCAGTATTATATGGTCTGTGACAAAGATACGCGGAGGTGCCAGTTTCTGGTCAAAACATTTTGGTGCAAGAGCAGACACTATGAGCGAGACAGTATTAAAAGTGGTTAGAGAAGCTATACAGACACTCTATGAATATTAAAGCTATTAAAACAGGTGTTGCAAAGGCAATCATAGTTATTTTACTGAGTTTAATATTTCCAGTATTTGAGTCCTTTGCTGGAATTAATGAAGGTAAATATAGAGTAGCTTTATTTCCGTTTGACAACTTCAGTGAAGATAAAAGAGCGCTGGATATTGTAATGCCAGAAATGAAAAAAATGCTTGAAGAAAAGGGATTAGAAGTGCTATACGAAGAGATTCTTAATGCTTTTTTATTAAAAGAAAGAGTCAGGTCTACAGGATACATATCAAAGGAGCTTGCCGCTAAAGCTACTGAAGAATTAAAAGTCGATAGTATAATGGTTGGTTCTATAAATACATTTTTAATAAATGATAATCCGATTTTTGGTATTTCAGCACGTCTTATTAATGCTACAGATAATATGATTCTCTGGGCAGAACATGCATCTGCCACAGGCGAGGATTTTACAACAATTTTTGGTCTTGGAACAATAAAAAATATTGAAGAGCTTTCTGTAAAAGTTATTAAAAAGATGTTTGATTCTTTTAGCACATCGCCTCCTGTAAAAGAAAAGGAAGCAACGTTTAAGATTGCAGTTATGCCTTTTCAGAACAAATCAAAAATAAAAGATGCTGGGATGATAGTAACGAATATGTTTATTGTTGAGCTTCTGAAGAGTGAAAAATTTGAGCCACTTGAATATGGTGATGTGCAGAAGCTTATTGTAGATCGCAGAGTTAAAGATAAAGGAGAAATAGATTATACGAATATTGATGCAATAGCAGACAACTTAGGGGTTGATGGAATAATCTTAGGAACTGTTGAAAATTATCAGGAATCACAGGGAAACAATCCTCCTGAATCTATTATCAGTATTCGACTGATAAATGCAAGAAACAAAAAAATATTATGGTCTGAAACAATGCATTGCACTGGTGGAGATGACATTTTAATCCTTGATTTTGGAAAAGTGAGATCAGCAGAGAATATTGCATACAAGACAGTCTGGAAGCTTGTTAATAAAATGGGAAAAATAAAATGGCGATGAAAAAATTATTGCTTGTAGTTTATTGCTTAATGTTCACTCTCCTGCTTGGTTGTGCGTCAATGAAAACAGGAGATGATCTGGTTCTGGCAATTGTAGATGGTGAACCTATGACTGAGGAAGATTTAAAATATGTGTTGACAATATCACATAGAAGAGAAGATCTATCATCAGCTGGCTCGATAGATTTAAAAAATTACATTCAGAAACTGATAGATGATGAATTGATAATTCAGGAAGCACGAAAATCGGGTATGGATAAACTTCCTGAAATTAAACAGGCTATTGATGCTTATATACTCAGGGAATCTGTGGTAAGACTTCATGATGAAGAAATTGTTAGAAAGGTTTCTGTGACAGAAGAGGAAATTAAGGAATATTACAAGTGTAATTATGAACGTTTCACCATAGGTTATATAGAAACTGATTCGGAAGAAAAGGCAAAAGAGGCTTTAGGGCAGTTAAAAAATAACGTAGATTTTAAGCAGATAGCAGTGGCATATTCCTTGCATTCTTCACAAGAGAAAGGAGGCGAGATTATCTTACTAAAAGGGACGCTGAATCCGTTATTAAAAAATGTAATAGTAAATCTAAAACCAGGAGAAATCAGCGACGTTATAAACAATAAAGACAAATATTATATTGTCAAACTTATTGAGAGAAAAGCAGCACCAGAGGACGAATTCAAAAAATTACAAAAAAGTATAGAAAAAGAGATCAGAAAGAAAAAGGAGAAAGAACTAAGTGATAAATACCTTCAATATCTACGTGAAAAAATGAAGGTGAAGATAAATCGTGAACTTTTAGCAGAGATTAAAGAGATTACTGAAAAAGAGGAAAAGGATTCATCATTAATAGATAAAGAAGTGTTAGTAGAAATCAATGGAGAAAAAGTTTTATCTGTAGAAGAATTTATGAAGTTAATTAAGTCGTCTCGAATTAAATCAACTGATGATTTATTGAATAGCTGGATTGAGAGAAAACTAATAGATATTGAAGCCTTAAGCAGACACTATGAAAAAGGTAAAGACCTTCAGCGAATGATTCATCGTTATGAAAACCAGCTCCTTAAAAAAACTTTTACTGAAAGAGTTATCAAACCACAGATTACTATTACTGAAGTTGATTTGGAAGAATATTATCAAAATAATCAAACAGAATTTCTCAGCCCTGCTAAATATAGGATTCAGCAGATTACAGTAAAAACGATTGAAGAAGCAACAGAGGTAGAAAAAAATCTTCGTAATGGAGCAGACTTTTCATGGATAGCAAAAAGAAAATCTATAGACTCAGAATCTTCAAAGGGTGGAGAAGCAGGTTGGTTTACAAAAAGAGAATTATCTGAACCTCTAAGAAATATTGTAGAGAACTTAAATACTGGAGAGCTAAGCCCGGTAATCCAAGCAAATTCTCAATATAAAATAATAAAAATTCTGGAAAAGCAAGAAGAAGCAATTGAAGAATTCGAAAAAGTAAAAAATGATGTTTCCAAAGCAGTTTATGATAAGAAATTTAAAGAAATTGTTGAAAAATATGTGAATCAACTGAAGAAAGATGCTGAGATATTGGTATATGAAGATGTTATCAAATCACTTGAAGTGAAACTACAAAGATGAAATTGTTTGACTTTATAGCAATTGCTTATAAATAATTACTGTGGTGTATAAAATGTATAAATTTATAATAATACTATTTACTTTTTGTTTTTTATGTACATGTGCATCTGAACCAATGGTAAAAAGAAGAGGATTTGAAGCAAAACCATGCCTTGATTGTCATAAAAAAACATTAAGTGATTTTCAGAAGAAGTATATCCATTCTCCGATGGAAAAGAAAGATTGTGAAGCCTGCCATCTGAGACATGGAAAGATCGCAGTGCTTACCCTCAAAGAGCGTGATGAGAAAAAACTCTGTTTCCTTTGTCATAAAGAATTAGTGACTGAAATTGAAAAAATGCCATTTTTACATACCGCAATAAAACAGAGTAAATGCCTTCCCTGTCATTATCCGCATTCATCAGATAATAAAGCCCTTCAGAGAAACGTAGGTAATGAACAGTGCTTTATATGCCATAAGCAAGACACATTCAACCGGCCAACCCTACATAAGCCAGTTTTAGAAGGATGTCCGACATGTCACTCGGCACATGGTTCAAACTACAAGAATAATCTTATCAAAGCAGAATTGGACATTTGCCAGTCATGCCACAATATTTCATCGAATGATTTTAGAAAAGCTCACAGACAATACCCTGTTGAAAAAGGAAGATGTACAGAGTGCCATACACCACACAGCTCAACCAATGACAAATTGCTCCGTGAATCAGTTCATACGCCTCTAAAGGAGGGTATGTGTTCTTCATGTCATAAGCCAATAACAGATCCGAAACCTCTTGAACCTGTTGCTCAAGGTAGTAAACTCTGTTATAGCTGCCACATTAAAGAAGAGAAAAATTTCAAACAGACCCATAGACATCGCCCTGTTGATGAAGGTAAATGTCTTGAATGTCACAATCCCCATGCGACGGATTATCCCGGAGCTACTTTCAGGGATAAGATAGCACTCTGCACTCATTGCCATGAGAAAAAATCAGATATTATGAAGCAATCGAAGATGCATGCTCCAATAAAGGATAAAGGGTGTACAAGCTGTCATAATCCCCACGCATCTGAAAACCTTTATTATCTTGAGGTCTCTGAAAAAAAGATATGTTTTACATGTCATGATAAAACTGATAAGGAAACAAAAGAAAAATATCTGCATCAGCCATTTGTAAAACTTGAATGTAAAAAATGCCATGACTCGCATGGTAGCAACAATCCTGCATTGTTAAAATTTTCAATGGCTACTCTTTGCTATTCATGTCACAAAAAGGAGGAGAAAAATTTCTTCAAGACTTATATTCATACACCAGTGAATGAGAGAAAATGCATTTCCTGTCATAAACCACATAGTTCCTCGTATAGAACCCTATTAAATAATCCTCCTGAACAGATTTGCATGAGTTGTCACGGAAGTATGCTTAATGAACTTACGGAAGACAAAAAGCACAAACCATTCAGGGAAAAGTCATGCAGAATCTGTCATGACCCCCATGCAAGTGATTATGTAGCAAGCACAGTGCGGACGATGCCTGAATTGTGTCATGATTGCCATAAGACTGTTCAGAACAATATTAAAGAAAAGGAATATATACATTTACCGGTTGAAGAGGGGAAATGTACTTCTTGCCACAGTCCTCATGGAACTATGATCACAAATCTTCTTTTCAATAATCCAAAAGAACTATGCCTTTCATGCCATGAAAGAATTGTTACTACAACTGTCAGAAAAGGGCATATAACCATGGAGATAGGAGATTGTATAAGTTGTCACATACCTCATTCATCTGATTTGAAGAAATTATTAAATGCTAAAGACCCGGCATTATGTATTACATGTCATTCAACTGATAAAGACACGATGTCTAAAGCACATATAAAACCATTAGCTAAAATCAATCGATGCTTGAGCTGTCATGTCCCTCATGTAACAGAAAGGCCCGGTCTGCTTAAACAGATGAAACATAGTCCTTTTGCCAAAGGAGACTGTTCCTATTGCCATGAATAAAAAAGTCTATGATCAAAAGTCATTAATAAATAATAAAAAGCTTGTTAAGTTAACTAATCTTATGTTTATTACAATGATTACTATTTACTTCTTATTATTCACAGCATCTGCTTTCGCAGAGGGAGAGCTCAAAGCAAAGATACCTGATCTTTGTTATCAATGTCATACAAAACTTAAAGAAAGCCTGTTAAGTAACAATCTACATTTTCCATTTAAGGATGGGAAATGCATTGTCTGTCATGATACGCATGCAAGTAACATGAAGGATTTGATAAAGGAAGATATTAACTTCCTCTGTCTAAGTTGTCATGACGGCATTAAGAAGACTCTCAAAAATAATTATGTGCATCAGGCACTGAAGAAAGGAATTTGTACTGATTGTCATTATCCTCATGGTGGACAAAATAAACATCTTCTGATAAGAGATGAGAAAAACCTCTGCTGGGGTTGTCACGAGACGTTAAAAGAGCAACTCAAAAGGACATATGCTCATTTGCCTTTTAAAGAAGGAGAATGTGCATCCTGTCATAATCCTCATGCATCTTCAGAAGAAAATCAGCTTCTTGATAAACCAGATAGAATGTGTAAAAAATGCCATACAGCGAAGTGTAAGGCTGGTGAAGTGTCTATAACATTTGCCACAGAAAATATGGATTGCACTTCATGTCACGGTGGTCATGCATCTAATACTATTAGTCTTCTGGGACCTTATGGACATACAGCATTTTTAGAAAAGAAGTGTGAACAATGTCATGAACCTATTCTGACTGACAGAAAGATAACAACAAAATCGTCTGGTAAGAATTTATGTTTTAACTGTCACAAAGTAGATCCAGCAAAGCTAAAAGAAAAAGATGTTCATATTAATGATGCAAAAGGTGCTTGTGTAATGTGTCATAATCCTCATGCTTCAAAGAATAAAACCCTTACAGTAAAAGAGTCGTTACTATGCTTTACTTGCCATGAAACTACCGAAAGAAGAATTATCACAATGGAAAAGGCACTAAGAGCAAGTCCTGTCAGATGCACCCCTATAAAAGAGAGAAAATGTTTTGAATGTCATGTACCGCCACATTCTAACAATAAGCTATATTTTAAGGTTGATGAGATTCAAACATGTGCAAGATGCCATGTAGCACAACATAAAGTTGCTCATCCACTTGGCGAAAATGTGAAAGATCCGAGAGATGGAAAACCGATAACCTGTATCACATGCCACAGTATGCATTCTGCAAAGGCTGAATTCATGTTATATTTTGACAGGAAAAGACAGTTGTGTATTCAGTGCCATAAAAAGTCGTAGTAAAGTGCGATTAGAAGATTGCAAAGAACTTGGGACTAAGAGAAAAGCATATGCAAAAAAGGAAGCTGGTAAAAATTGCTGTGCTTACAAGGTGTACTGGGTTTACACAGTTTTTGAAGTTTTGGAAGACGGAAAGCTCAATAGACCTTATTAAGGCTGCATACTCAAAAAATGCATTTTTTTGTTTGCTTATCCTTATTTGCGCTCTGCTTTTTACTGACCAATTGGAGGCAAAAGTAACTGGTGCATGTAACAATTGTCATACTATGCATAACAGCCAGAATGGGGTTGCTGTAGCTTATGACTTTGATGGCACGTCTTTCGTAAAAACTGATGTCCCCAGAGGGAATATGCTAATTCATAGCTGTTTAGGGTGTCATTCAAAGACAGATTCTATAACTTGGCAGGATAATATTACAAAGGCTCCAATTGTATTCAACACTGTAGAGCCTACCTATAATACTTTTAAGGGTCTTGCCGCAGGAAATTTTTATTGGATACAAACAGATGACACAAAAGGACATAATGTTTTAGCTTCGAACCCGGAAGATACTTTAAATCCAGTTGTTGCACCCGGTGATACAGGAAATAGTTCATGCGGGACAGAAAGCTGTCATGCCAACATTCATGGAACAGTCGTAGGTGCTGGTTTTGATGGTAGGCAGGGATGTACAAAGTGCCATATGATAGGTAGTGGCACTTACGCAAAAGGCTATCATCATCTTGATGATACAGGTCCTGTAATTGACAGTGCTGATGAAGGCTGGTATCGATTTTTAGATGGTCATCAATTGGGTTCCGGATGTGGTGTAACCGGGATTGAGGATGATGATTGGCAATATAATGCAGACTCAACAGATCATAACGAATATCTTGGGTATAGTGGTACTAAAACATCCACTGGAGGTTTTTCAACTTTGGGAAATACTATGACAGCATATTGTACTGGCTGCCATGGAAATTTTCATATAGAGGATGATGTTTCAACTGGTAGTCCGTGGATCAGACATCCATCAGATTTGATTATCCCTAACTCAGGAGAATATTCGAGTGCATTTAATGCGGTCGGTGGTACAGGGACTTATGACCCACTTGTTCCTGTTGCACGGCAGAGTCTTAGCGGATGGACAGCACCGAGTGGCGTCGTAACTCTTAACTCAGACATGATCATGTGCCTTTCTTGTCACCATGCACATGCATCGCCTTATTTTAAAATACTACGATGGGATTATAAGGGCTGGCCGGGAAACGGCGGTACGAATGGATGTATTGTATGCCATACGTCAAAAGACTAAAGTCATTAGTCAGAGAAAGAAGCCATTAAACATTTATAACAGGGCATTAAATGACAAATGTAAAGGAAAAAGTTTATGAGAAAGTAATAGGCAATTCTTTCCGAAAGTTTCTCTTTATTAAGAGGGGTTTTCCGATAGTTCCCATCTTGATAGAGAGGTTTTTCAAAAATTCCCCTCTAAAAAGAGGGGTTAGGGGCATGTAAGAGTTAGGAGAATTAGGGATGCAAAAGGGTTTCTGGAAACTAAACTGTTACATTAGAAACTATTGGAACATTAAGAGCAGATTTACTCTTCGCTCAATGTTCTTAGTTTTATGTTCTATGCTCTTATCTCTATGCTTTATTCTGCCTGACAGTGCAAGTTCTGGTCCTTATCTCGAGTCTGCTCACGGTGATACTTCTTTCGGAGTGGACAGGACGAGTTTGTCTGCACTTGGTTATTCAAAAGGCAACTGTGCACACTGCCATGAACAGCATGCGATGATTGGTGGCAGTGAACCAAATCCTACAGGCGGACCTAATGCTTATGCATTATTTTACATTAATCATGTAAGCCAGACGGATAATTTTTGTTTTAAATGTCATACAGATCTGAGTTCTTTTCAGTCTGGTGGAATTGTCAACCGTAGTTATAGTTATCGTGCTGGTGGCTGGACCTCTGACACGTTAAATGATATTTTAGAGGCATTTTCTTTTACTTATCCAGGTAGTTCTCATAACCTTAATAATATTAAGACTCTAATAACCAGCAAATCCTGGGGATATACTGCTGATTCAAATCCGTGTAATGCCTGTCATAATCCTCACAGGGCACAGAGAGACCTTCATACTTCTGGCAATAGGGGATGGCCTGTTTCTCGACCAAGCCAGCATAGTACAGATAATAATGCATGGGGTCTCTGGGGAGACGATTCAACAGAGAGGATGAGTTATTATACAGCAAATTATCAGGCTCCTTATCGTTATTCTACCACCACCTATGAACCAGACGGTTCTACTACAACAGATGGTTCTAACTTGACAGACTATGTCACTTTTTGCACTGATTGTCATAGTACTTCAACTATATATAGTTCTACACTCGGGAGAAATCTAAGAATTATTAACTGGGGTGCCTCTGGTGACAAACATGGTAAAAAAGATGCTGATATAGCAATAAGTATGGATAATCCTTATGGGTCTATTATGGGTAAGGTGCTTGCATGCACAGATTGTCATGAACCACATGGTTCACCTAACAGAGTATTAATAAGGAGAGAAGTAAATGGTGGATTACTAAACGGTATTATAACGAATATTCAATCAACAGATAATTGTTATACTTCAGGCCAAATACCACCATTTAATGATACAAATAAAGAGATGGCTTATCTATGCAATAGGTGCCATAAAGATGATTATGAGTTTGATACAAATTGTACTCCAAATAGGTATTACCATATCCATCACGGAAATTCTACGGATCCGTTTTATACAGGAGGCAGTTGTAATACTTGCCATGGGGGGTCAAGTGGAGGAGGAGGCTTACAACCGTGTAACAGACTATGGGAGGCAATAAATTGCAATTGTTGCCATTACCATGGTTCTTTTTCATATGGCAGAGATTCGTTTTGATTTTTGAGAGGATGATATATAGTGGTTAAATATAAAAGTTCAAAAAATATATTAGATAAGAAAAATTCAAGAGATAGGATTAGAAGGCTAGAAATCGAAGCTGCGAAGGAGATAGTGGATGAAATGTTTTCAATCTTGGATGGAATTGACGGGATAGTATATATTTCTGATATTGAGAATTATAATATCCTGCGTGTCAATAAATATATAAAAGATCATTATGGTAATGATATTATAGGTAAAAAATGCTTTGAAGTATTTCAAGATGGACAAAATAAGCCTTGTGAATTTTGTACAAACAATCGTATACTCATAAATGGCAAACCAGCACCACCAGTTACCTGGTGTTTTCAGAATAAGAAAACAGGGCGATGGTATCATTGCATTGACAAGGCAATTCTTTGGCCTGATAAGCGCTATGTTCGAATGGAAATTGCGATTGACATAACAGAGCTTAAAAATTCTGAATTAGCTCTACGTGAATCTGAAATATTTCACAAGATGATATTTGAAAGCATTAATGATCCGTTTAATATTATTGATAATAATTATCGAATAGTTAAGGCAAACGAATCATATGCCCGGCTTAGAGGAAAAAGTATTGAACAGTTGATAGGGAATTTGTGTTACAAGGTTCTATATCAAAGAAATACAATTTGTGATAATTGTGCAGTTAAGGAAACTTTTGATACAGGCAAACCTCAGACAAAAGAAAAAAAGATAAATTTTCCTCCAGAAATGAATATCTGGTTAGAGATTTATACATATCCTATTATTAAAGGTGGAAAAATATCTCATGTCATTGAATATACAAGGGATGTTACAAATCGTAAAATGATCGAAGCTGAAAGAGATTTTATGTTAGATAAATTGCAACACCTTTCACGTACAGATGATCTGACAGGACTTCTTAATAGAAGGGCTCTTATAGAAAAATTAGAAGAGGAGATTAACAGGGCTAAAAGATATGGTTCTAAGTTGTCTTTGATAATAATTGATGTTGATTATTTTAAAGGAATCAATGATACTTATGGACATGATGTTGGAGATAGAATACTAAGAGAAGTTTCTTTATTGATGAGAGAATCACTACGTAATATCGATGTAATCGGTAGATATGGAGGAGATGAATTTTTTATAATTCTGCCAGAGACCTCAATGGAAGCAGCAATGGAGATTGCAGAAAGGATTCGTTTAATGGTAAAAAATTATCCATTTAAAATAAATATAAAAAGAGAAGTTAGAGTTACGCTCAGTCTCGGTATTGCTGAATATAATCCAGAAAGTGAGGATATAGAAAGTTTTATTAAAAGATCAGATAATGCTTTATATGTTGCAAAAGGGGAGGGAAGAGATAGGGTATATGTTATAGAAGATTATAGGTCAAATTCTATGCCATGAAAAACACATTTCAAGATTTTAACATTTCATAGATTTCATTAATTAAATAATCGAAATTTTCAATTATTCTCTAAAGTATTTTTTCATAAATTCTATATTTTTTATACAATCTTCCTTTTATCATTTCAACAAGCTTCTGAACAGGAATATTATCTTCAAGTATCCATGAAAATTCTGCCCTCTTATAACCTCTTTTTTTTGCTCCTTTAAATCCTTCTCTGAATAAGAGGGCATCAACACCCTTCTGCCTGAATTCAGTTCTTATGCCGAGAAGTAAAAGTCTTAGATCCTTAATCTTTTTAGAATAATATATACCCTTCATTATACTAATAAGGTTGAATCTGCCTTTCATCTGTTTTAGGACAAAGTTATAATCCGGTAATATTCCCATAAATCCAACAGGCTCATTACCTTTTTCAGCAATAAGTGTAATATCGGGCACCAATAACGGTTTCAAATCATTCCCGAGATATGTAAGTTCCTCATCTGTCAAAGGGATAAAACCCCAGTTCTTTTCCCATGCAGAATTATATACAGTTCTGAATTTTTCCATGTCCTCATCAAACTTCTTTATATTTATCGGTCTGACATGTATCCCACGTTTTGTAGCTATTTCAGCAGCCCTTTCTATTTTTTCGGGTAGTTTGTCAGGAATATCAATTATATAACTGAAAAGATCTTTTGCTTTTTCCATTCCGTATGTTTCTATAATTTCGCGATAATAGGTGGGATTATAAGAAGTCATAATCATAGGATAAGTTTCAAAACCTTCTATTAGAAGACCGCACTCATCGTTTGTTGAAAAGCTCATTGGCCCCCGCATGATTTTCATCCCGGCATTTTTTAGTGATTCAGACACAGTATCGAAAAGGGCAAAGGCAACTTTTTGATCATTTATCGATTCAAAAAAACCAAAGAACCCTGCTTTTTCATTATGAAATTCGATATGTTTATAATTAATAATTGAAGTTATTCTTCCTGCGGTCTTACCATTTTTAAAAGCAAGAAAGAATCTCACATCTGCATGCTTAAAAAAAGGGTTTTTTGTGCGGCAAAACTTTTTTTTCATTTCTCTTATTAGAGGTGGGATGTAAAATAAATTATCAGAATAAAGAAAATATGGAAATTTTATGAAATCATCGAGTTCTTTTTGGGTTTTAACCTCGATTATTCTTATACCTTCAGCAATCATTGGTTATAAGTCATTATTCTAAACTTCTTTACCATTGACCAGTGACCAATGACTAATGACTAAATAGTGCCATTTATATTATTCCCAGCGTCTTGCCTACTTTTTTAAACGCTGAAAGTACAATATCAAGGTGTTCATCCGTATGGGTTGCCATATAGCTTGTTCTTATCAAAGACTTTCCAAAAGGGACTGCTGGTGTTACAGCAACATTTGCAAAGACACCTTCATCCTGAAGCATCATTGCCATTGAAAATGCCTTTTCATCTTCACCAACTATAATAGGGATTATCGGGGTTTGACTGGGTCCAATTTCAAAACCAAGATCTTTGAACCCCTGTAACATTTTTCTTGTATTTTTCCAGAGATTTTCTCTTCTTTCCGGTTCATTCTCAATAATATCTAAAGCTGCACTAACAGAAGCTACTGACGCAGGAGGTGGACTTGCACTGAAGATAAGAGAACGAGCATGATGTTTAACATAGTGTATAATATCTTCATCCCCCGCAATGAATCCACCAATAGAAGCAAGGGATTTGCTGTAAGTACCCATTATTATATCTACTTCATTTTCAAGATTAAAATGTTCTGCCGTCCCACGCCCTGTGTTCCCAAGTACTCCAATGCCATGTGCATCATCAACCATCAAGCGTGCACTATATTTTTTTGCGAGCTGTAAAATTTCTGGAAGTTTAACAATATCTCCCTCCATACTGAAAACCCCATCAACTACTATGAGTTTTCCTTTTTCATCATATTCCTTTAAAACTCTTTCAAGATCTAAAATGTCATTATGCTTAAATTTTCTTATATCGCCGAAGGAAAGTCTGCACCCATCGATTATGCTTGCATGATCCATCTTATCTATTAATACAACATCCTCTTTACTCACGAGTGAAGATATTACCCCTAAGTTTACCTGAAATCCAGTAGAGAAGACTAAAGCTGCTTCTTTTCTCATGAAGCGTGCAAGTTTTTCCTCGAGTTTCACATGTATATCAAGAGTGCCATTAAGAAACCTTGAACCTGCACAACCTGTACCATACTTTTTGATAGCTTCTATTGCTGCCTCTTTAACTTTTGGATGGTTTGTAAGTCCAAGATAATTATTTGAACCAACCATAATCATTCTGCGGCCATTCATTATAATCTCAGGATCCTGTGCACTCTCTATGACCCTGAAATATGGATATAATCCTTGAGCTATAAAAAACTTTGCCTTATCAAAACGGTAACACTTATCAAATATATCTGATGATTTTTTTATAGCCATCTGTGAATTCTGTACCAGTCTGCTGTCCATTTTATACCTTCCTTAATTGTGACTTCTGGTATGAAATTTATTTCTTCACGTACCAGTTTTGCATCACAAATCCAATGTGAATATCTGAAATCCTTTATCCTGTCTCTATTGATGATACCATATTTATTTATTCTTTCATTCATAAATGCGAAAAAGGGCATAAAAAATTTCGGAACCTTTAAATGACGTGGCTTTACATTTAATGCAGATGATATATATATGGCTATTTCCTCGCCACTATATGCTTTATCATCTGATATAAAATATATCTTCCCATCAGCTTGCTTGTTTTCAGCACATGATATAATGCCACGAACGAGGTCTTCTACGTATAATAGTGAATAATAACATTTCCCGAGATCAAAGAAAAAACCCTTTTTGATCATCTTGAATATTAACAGCATATCTTTATCTCTTGGGCCATAAACAGCGGGAGGCCTTATTATAGTTACCGGTATTATATCTTTATATTTCAAAACAGCTTTTTCACCTTCGAGTTTGCTTTTCCCGTAATCAGATACAGGTGACGGATGCGAATATTCGTTTACAGGGTTTCCATTTTTACTGGGCCCCACAGCAGCAAGACTGCTAAGATAGATAAACCTTTGTATATTCGGATTTCTTTTGACAGTGGCTTTTAATAGATTTTCCGTGCCTTTTGTATTTATGTTATAAAAATCATTACTTGTTATAGATTTCGTAAGTCCTGCAATATGGAAAACATAATCAAAATTTGAAACTATATTAATTAAAGATTCTGATATTGTGCAATCACCGTTAACAACATTTATGTTAAGGTTTTCTATCCATTTTAAGTTAGATGTTTTTCTTGAGAGACACGTAACCTTATAGCCTCTCTTAATAAGTTCCTCACAAAGATGGCTACCAATAAATCCTGTAGCTCCTGTCACCAGAGCTTTCATAATTTAACAATATTTTGGACAAAGGAGATTTGTAGAGTCAAGCATAAATAGAGCCGATATTACGATATTATATTGACTTAAAGGCTCATAGAATTTAGTCTTGCTATACGTTCCTCAATAGGAGGATGTGTACTGAAAAGTTTTAACAGACCACCTCCTGATAATGGATTAACAATAAACATATGGGATGTTGCTGGATTTGCCTGCATATGTATTTTCTGAGATGCCATATGAAGTTTTTTGAGTGCACCTGCAAGATATCTTGGATTACCTACAATCTTTGCACCACCTGCATCTGCTGCATACTCCCTTGATCTCGAGATAGCCATCTGAACAATCATTGCTGCTATAGGACCAACAATCATCATAATAATAGCGGCAATCGGATTTCCACCTTCGTCATCATCTCCCCTATGACCACCGAAGATCATTGCCCATTGTGCCATTTGTGCAAGATAACTTATTGCTCCTGCAATAGTTGCAGCTATTGTGCTGATAAGAATATCACGATGTTTTACGTGTGCAAGTTCATGCCCTATTACTCCCTGAAGTTCTTCATTTGTCAAAATACGCATAATACCCGTTGTTACTGCAACAGCAGCATGTTTCGGGTTTCTTCCAGTTGCAAATGCATTTGGCTGGTCTGCATCAATAATATAGACTCTGGGCATGGGTATTTCTGCTTTCTGAGCAAGTCTTCTTACCATTGCGAAAAGCTCAGGAGCTTCTGACTCTGTTACTTCTTTTGCTCCATACATTTTCAATACTATTTTGTCACTGAACCAGTATGCAAAAAAGTTCATTCCAATAGCAAAGATCAGAGCTATGGTCATTCCCTGCTTGCCGCCAAGCGCACCCCCAGCCCATACAAGGATGAGAGTTAACGCTACAAGAAGAACCATTGTTTTTATGTTATTCATAGTTTTTTATCTACCTCCGTTGAAGTCTAATTACTGCTAATAATATGTTATCTTAAAAATATTTATATTTTCAAGAATAGGTGTCTTTTGCGGCTGCAAGCCAAACATATATACACTTATTGTTGAACTGCCCTAATATCTGTATTTACTGAGTTGGGTTTCTGAAGCTATAATCTATTGTTTCAACAATGTAGATCAATATTTAGTTGTGGAGGAAAGCGTTCAACGTTTTCTGTTAGGCGTTTGGTTTCTATTTTGAGCCATATGCATGAAGTCCAGAAAGGAGTAAATTAACTCCGAGATATGTGAACATCACTGCAGTGAAACCGATAACTGCAACAATCGCTATTTTTTTACCCCTCCATCCCCTTATCATCCTGCCGTGTAAATAGAATGCATATATAAACCATGTTATCAGTGACCAGGTTTCTTTTGGATCCCAGCTCCAGTATCTACCCCATGCCTGATCTGCCCATACAGCACCAAAAATAAGTCCTCCGAGAGTAAAGATTGGAAATCCTACAGCAATACTCTTATATGTTATTTCATCAAGTATTTCAGAACTTATATTGAATTTCATGATAGCTGTTTTCAGGATATAGCCATATTTCCACACAAGAAAAAGAACGGCAATTGTTACAATCCAGCTGATTATTTTAATAATACCCGATGGATTCATAAATGAAGATTTAAACAGATAACTTTTAATGAAGATATCCGGCTTTACCGCAACTTTAAAAGTGAGAAAATCAATGCCCATTGCAATAAGGATTACAACAAAACATCCGAATGTTATTGTCCAGAATACATACGATAAATCTTTCCCTTTTTCAGTTGTGAAAATCAGATACATAATGCTTGTACTAAATGATAAAGCAAATGCAGCATATGAAAGAAAACTCATCGTTACATGAGCTAACAACCAGTTGCTTTTCAATGCAGGGACAAGAGGTTGAATTTCCTTTGTAACACCGGTGAGATCGATGAATGCCAGTGCAAGACCAGCAATAGGAGTTATAAATGCGCCGAATGAACGGTTTTTGAATTTGAATTCAATAATCAGATATCCTAGTATCAGGCACCATACAAAAAATATGAGCGATTCATATAGATTTGTAAGAGGTGCAGAACGTATAAGACCTAACCCGCTGAGATCAGCAAATTCTTTCCATCTAAGAAAAATAGCAAAGGTCTGGGAGACAAAGCCAATAACAGTTATTATTGTTGCAAAAATTCCAACAGAACTCTTTCTGAAAGCAAGATAAGTTATATATATCATCATTGCAAAAATATAAGCCATTGTTGATAGACCAAATAAAAAAGAACTGTTCATCTATTATCTCCCTTCATGATTCTTCCTGAGAATAGAGATCAATTTATCTATCTTTTTTTCCAGAGTAACCCTGTTTTTATTTGCTAACGCTCCTATTAGTATCTTACTGTTATTCTTATCTTCAATTATTTTTATCCAGACCTTTCTGTGGCTTATAAAAAAAGCTATAAACAATCCTATACTCATTGCAATACAACCTAAATATACCACCCATACACCAGGGTCTTTTCTTACTTGAAGCCCTGTGTATTCAACACCCCAGTAATCCTTGAAAACTATCCTGTGACCTTCTGGTAACTGGCCGGTTTCAGGATATCTTCGTAATATCCATCCTGTATATTTGTGTTTATCAGAATCAAAAAATGCGATAAGAACTGCAGGATTATTCATCTGGTTTGTATACGTAAAGGCGTGTCCATGTTCATCGACCTTAAGTGCAGGACTGAAGTCAAGAATCTTACCAGAAATAGTACTCCCTGGTATGTGAAAAGTATCCCCAAGTCTTAATTGAAACTCAGATGTTTTTCCTTCGCGAGAAGTGATACCTAATAAAAGAATACCTCTTCCAGCATTTTCAGGAATAAAACCATAACTTGACTGATAAAAGGTTATGCCTTTATAAACAAGGGGATTGTTTACCACAATGGATTTTTGAACAACAATTTGCCCGTCTTTTATTATACTCAGCCAGCTTCTATATTCTTTTGGCATATCTGACGCACCATAGAATTCCACATCGAAATTGTCACATCGAATTTCAAATCCTAATGGGATTTCTTTGCCGTTTGTGGAGAAAGCTATGTTTGATACCACACCTTCTGGAATATTCAAATATCCATTGAAACCAAACCTCATTCCTAAAATCGCTCCTATAAGTATAATGAGTATGCTGAAATGGGTAACGTATACTCCGAGTCTTCCATAACGTCCCTTCTGCAAGAATAATTGGTATCCTTTGTCTTCTTTTATCTCCTGAAAATTTTTGAATCCAACGGAACTCATTGCCAAGGCAACCTTGTCTTTTATCTTGTCCGGTTTTGCCTTCAAAATAACTTCTTTGTTTATGAGGAAATTTTTGATTTGTTCATCGGAGACAGGGGCTATTGGGTCCTTAATAATTTTCAATGTTTTTGGTAGCCTTTCAAGTGAGCAGATGATAAGATTGACAGAGAAAAGTATCAATAGAGCAGTGAACCACCATGAATGATACATATCCATAAATCCGAGTTTATCGAATATGCTAAACATAGTTGGACCGAGAGATTCTCCAAAGAGTTTCGAAAGTATCTGAATGTTTTTTTCCGGATCAGCACGTTGTTCGATAATAGTCCCTATTATTGATGTAAGAGCTATGAGAGCAAAAACGGTAATGGCGAGTTTTATTGATGCAAAAAAGTTCCAGATTTTGTCCGTTAATTTCTTGTTATTTTCTTTTTCCAATTATTTAAAACACTCCGAGTATTTATTTTAATATTTTTAAAAAAGAGAAAACAAGAAAGAAATAGTTCTAAAAAAATATTTTTAGCCCGGCGTAAGCTGAAAATCCAGGAGTATTATAGCCTCCAACTTCTTCGTAATCCTCATCGAAAAGGTTGTTGATTCTTCCAAAAAGGCTAAGCGATTTTGTTGCCTGATATGTTCCTGATAAATTGACAAGCCAATACGATGAAAGTTTTCTGTTTACAGATGAATCTAAACATTGATCTACATATAGATAATCAGCAAGCAAGGATAGCCCTTTTTTAGAAAATTCCAGAGATGCAAGAAATTTATTTTCAGGCCTTCTCGTGAGATTTTCACCGGTAGTTTTATCTTCTGTATCAAGATATGTATAACCACCTTTGAGAGATAGATAGTCTGTCATGTGATAAGAAGCCGTTGCTTCAATTCCTTTTATTGCTGCTTTTGAAATATTAGCAGCAGTGTATGTGATAGGATCTGTCTGTATCAGGTTTTTATATTCCTGAATAAAGTATGTGACAGAAACCATTACTTTTTTTTGCAAGTAATTCCCCTCTATCGATAACTCCCATGAAGAACTCTCTTCAGATTTCAGCTTCGTATTGCCATAAAAAGGAAAGAAAAGTTCATTTAGAGTTGGTGCCCTAAATCCTGTTCCATAACTGCTTTTTATTCTCAAATTCAAAGGACTGACAAGATACATTACCCCGATTCTATATGTTGTTTTATTACCGAAGGTCTCATGATCATCATATCGCAGGCCAGCATTAAATACTATATCGTCGTTCAGGAGTTTCAGTTTGTTATTAAGGTAAAATGCTTTATTTTTGATAGATTCATCAAAGTTATCTACATTCTCTCCTTTTTCTATTCTATATTCTATACCTCCAGTTACTGTAAGTATCTGCAATAAGTAAATGTTATTCTGCCAGTCAATTGTGTCAATATTTGAGATTATCTGATAATTATTGAAATATGTATCAGGATCTGTGAATTTAAGGGAATCCTGAGTTGTTGAGATAGTAATAAACTGATTCCAGATATCAGAAATATGAATCTTTCCTTTTCCTGAGACAAGATAATGATTTCCACGTTGAATAAAATTCAGATCATCAGAAGCCTCCATCTGCAGAAAGTCGAATCCATCAAGTTCAGAACGATTGTATGAATATCTTCCCATGAGTTCAAACTGTATTGTTTCTGAGGCTCTAAGACCAAAACTACTGGAAACAGAGGAATGCATATAACTATCTTCTTCCTCGCCTGTTTTTGCAATCGAGATGCCATTTGTATAAAAATGGTTGACTGTAAGCCTGTAGTCAAATTTTTCATCTCCCCCTGAAATATTAACCGATGGATTATATGTTCCATATGAACCACCTTCAAGAGATAATACAACCTTTGGTTTACCGCTCCCTTTTTTTGTGATAATATTGATGACCCCAGCCATTGCTTCTGAACCATACATCGTACTTTGTGGCCCTTTAACTATCTCTATCCTATCGATATCATTGATAGTTATTCCTGAAAAATCAAATGATCCTGTTAATGTACTGTTAACTTTTATGCCATCGATCATGACGATTGTATGTGTGGAATCTCCACCACGCATGATTACAGTTGCAAGTGTTCCTGTGCTTCCGGATTGTGTAAGATTTAATTCATGAATCTTCCTTAAAATGTCTGGAATAAATTGAACGTTCATTTTTTCTATATCATCATTTTTGATAACAATAACAGTGCTTGTTGTTTCTTCGATTTCTTCATTAATTTTTGAAGCTGTTACGATGATCTCTTCCATTGAGATAGTATTTTCTTCTGCAAATGATAAAGTGAAAAGTGATAGACAAAAAGCAGATGATAACAAAATATTGAAAAGTTTTAAAAATGATCTCATTTTTTCCTCCCTCGAGAAAGTTAAATTTTAAGAACCATGTCTGGATAGGTCTTCCGGCTCAGGGCTTTAACCTACTCGCCCACCTTCCCATCAACTTAACGATTCAAACGTTCGTAAGTTTAAATCGATTCTTTTGACAGTGGTTTGTTTCAGGGCTTTTGTTCCCCTTACGGCTGCGGGGCAGCGGAGGATTTTTTACCTCTCTTCCCTTGAATCCAGACAGTGAGTAAATTTTATGCTACTTATTGTCTAACCATCACCTCCTTTTTATTTTGGTTTTTTAAACGTTTTGTCAAAGGTGTTAGTTTATATCATAAATTAAAGAAAATTATCAAGAGTTATTGCAGACAAGTCTTGAGTTCTTCAATCCCGTTGATGACTCGTGGGCCAAGTCTATATAAACTATCGCTAATATAAAAAACCTTATTATTTTTTACTGCTGGAATATTTTTTAACCTCATGATGAGTTTTGTTGACACAACTTTCATATTTTCATGACCCTTGCCAATAATAATAACATCAGGTGATTGACGAATAATCTCTTCAACAGAATATTTTGGATATGCAGTTTTCGCTTTCTCAGCAATGTTCTTACTACCTAAAAGGTTAATTGCCTCGTTAATAGCTGTTCCTGGCCCTGCAACTATAAGAGGTTCAGGCCAGACTATAAAAAGAACATTTTTTTGTAACGATGATTTATTTTTATTCCTCATTTCCAGGCTGGCATTGTTTATGTAATTTTCTATTTTTTCTGCAAGTGAATACCCTTCAGGAGCACAATTTAAAACTGAACACATGTCGCGAATAGCTCCAGGCAACTCCGATAGGCGACGTGCTTTAAACACATATGTTTTTATATTCAATGATTGTATTCTATTAGCGAAATCTTTTGTATTTCCATCAGTAGTCATTACTACTATATCAGGTTTTAATCTAACGACAGCCTCAAGAGAAGGATTGGACATGCCGCCAATTTTTGCTATTTTTTTTGCCTCTTCAGGATAATCACAGAAGGTTGTTACTCCTATAACCCTATTGCCGAGTCCTGATTCGAAAAGAATTTCTGTAAGATTTGGGGCTAAAGATATAATTCTCTTTGGAGGTTCAGCATAAAGAAAGTGGAAAGGAAGAGGATGAAAAAGAAAAAATAGGAAAGTTAAATAAAATAACCTTTGAACATTCACCGAGGATTTTTTTCCTTAAGCATTTTATCCATTATCTTCGCTTCATATTCAGGAAAATCTTCTAGATCAAAAGGTTTTTTGCGGGTCAGGTTCAGTTTAAGAATCATGAAGTTCAATTCTCTAAATTTTTTCAGCCTTTCTTTATCATCATCTATATTATTCATCAATGAACACAGGTTCATTATTTCTTTTCTCAATTCAAGCTCTGGAGGTGTACAGCCAGCATTTTTAAGAAATCGGTAAGCCATTCTCAGATCTTCAGGAATCCATGTGTCATCTTCGAATATTATGGGTTTTCCCCTGCCTTCGAGATTATCAAATTCTCCGTTCTCAATAGCTTCTATAATTTTTCTTTCAGCTATTTTTGCTAAAAATTCCATTTTATATCACTTAATATCAAGCATTCTGTCCAGAGACTTTTTAGCAGGAATCCTTATGTTATCAGGTACCTTGATGAGATATGTATTTTCTTTAAGTGCCCTTAGAATGCTTTTTAAAGACGTCATCTTCATATTTGGACAAATCATGTCATTCCTTAAAGGATGAAACTCCTTATCAGGATTTTCTTTTCTCAAACGGTGCATTAGACCTAACTCTGTACCAACAATAAACTCTTTTGAAGAGGATGACTTAGCAAACCTTAACATACCTGATGTGCTTGTGACATGGTCTGCCATCTCAAGCACATCGAGTCTGCATTCAGGATGTGCCATGAACAAAGCTTTAGGGTGTTCTTTTCTTGCTTTATTAACATCTTCCGGTTTCGCCCTTTCATGAACATGGCAATAACCATCCCATGCTATTATATTTTTTTTTGTATTCCTCTGAGCCCACATTGAAAGATTCCTATCAGGAACGCTTATGACTGTTTCGTCCGGTAAAGACTCTATAACCTTAACAATGTTTGCTGATGTGCAACAAATAAAACTTTCTGCTTTAATATCGGCTGTAGTATTAACATAGGCAACAACCGGAACATCAGGATATCGTGTCTTTATATCTCTTAATGAAAATTCTATTGGAAATATAAAAGATGGAGGATTTTCGAATCCAGGAAAACGTTTTATCTTCATTCTTGGTGAGTCTAAATGTATCATATCTGCCATTGGACATCCAGCTTTAATCTCTGGAAGAAGCACTGTTTTATCAGGAGAGAGAATTGAAGCGCTTTCTGCCATGAAGTTTACACCTGCGAAAACAATAACATCACAATCTATTGTTGAAGCGGTACGTGAAAGTTCAAGCGAATCACCTACAAAATCTGCTATCTCCTGAACTTCATCCCTCTGATAATTGTGCGCGAGGATTATAGCACGTCTCTTTTTTTTCAGTTCAGAAATTTCTTCCTGAAGTCGATTTTCTTCGAGGTCATCAATACCTGGCAAGATTTTTTCCAAATAGATAAGAATTCGTAAAGAGGATGGTACCATCCTCGAGCACTATTTTATATATAGGTTCTGACTTTTTATCTGTTTTCCCTGTCTTGCTCCCTGTTAAAGGATAAACCGTTTTTCCATTGTAATGCGAGAGCACTTTTTTAACATATTGTTTTGTCTCTGTAATCGGAGGAATATATCCATATTTTTCAACAGCGCCTGGGCCTGCATTATATGCAGCTAAGGCAAGTGTCAGATCTCCATTAAATCTTTCGAGTAGATATTTAAGATATTTAGTTCCTCCTTCGATATTATCTTCAGGATCAAAAGGGTTAGTGACATTCATTTCGTTAGCTGTCGATGGCATTAACTGCATAAGCCCCATTGCTCCTTTCCTTGAAACAGCTCTACTGTTCCAGTTAGATTCAGTTTTTATAACAGCTTTTATAAGGGTTGGATCAATATCATATGCTGTAGCTTTTTCAATGATGATATCAGAATACATTGAAGGATCTTCAGAAGAAGTTTTGAATTTTTTAGTAGATTCAGAAAAAGAAGAATATTTTTTTTCCTTGATAATCCTGTTTGCTTTCTTATTGAAAGGAGTATCTGTATAACATGTTACCCCATTTTCATCAACATATCTATAAATATCGGCATAGACAAAATTAAACATAAGAAGAATTGAAATACTGATCAAAAATAAAATTTTCATAATAAAATCATAGCATTAAAGGGTTTATCTGTCAATAATTTTGAATTTTTGGTTTAATCCAAAATACCCTGAATCAGTCCGAAGGGTGTAGATTGTATTTTCTTTACTTTGATTTTTAGAGCTTCTTCGATATCAGTAAGTGTTATATCATCCAGAAATTTATCTTCTTCATTAAGAACTACATCGGGAATAAGCAATATGTCGTGATCTTCAACCTTGTCGAGCACTGTTTTCATAACATCCCTGCCTGTTAAAAGACCTGTTACAGTAATAGATGATCCAAAAAAAGTATTTTCAACAGGTAATACATCGATTTGAACAATGTCATCTTCTGATAATTTATCAAGATATTTTTTCAAAAAAGGATAAAATGAAATTCCTGTAAATGTCAGGAATCTTTTTTTTATTTTAATTTTCTTTGTCAACTTCACTTTTTTAGCTTGATTCATGAAATATGACACCATTCCAACACCATTTTCTATTTGATATAATTCGCCATATTCTTTTAGTGGAGGCAAAGGGCGCTCAGCTAATATATAAAGCTCATCCGCACAGTAAACAATTGGATTGCCATGTTTTTTTATAAATCTCTTCTGGAATGTTTCTATAATATTAATAGCATTTAATGCATCTTCTTTCTTTACAGGGTTAAGAGGGTGTTCCCTGTGTATTGTTAAACCAACTGGGACGACAGCTATGGAAAGCAAATAAGGATAAAATTTGTAAAGATTGTTTAATGTCTGCTGAAGTTCCTTCCCATCATTGTATCCAGGACAAAGTACTATCTGAACATTAAATCGCAACTTATTATTTGAAAGAAATTTTAGTTCCTTAAGAATATCTGGTGCCTTTGGATTTCCGAGAAGTTTATTTCGTAAAATTTTATTGGTTGTATGAACAGAGATGTATAGTGGACTGAGATGCTGTTCTACTATTCGTTTTTTGTCCTCTTTACTGAGATTGGACATCGTAATATAATTTCCATAGAGAAATGATAGTCTATAATCTTCATCTTTTATATAAAGATTTTTTCTCATTCCCTTTGGAAGTTGTTTTACAAAACAGAAAAGACAATTGTTTCGGCAGGTCTTTACCTTAAATGGCATAAAATCTATTCCGATTCCTTTACTATTTGTCATGAGTATTTGGACATTCATTATCCTGTTTTTTCTTTTCAGTTCAATATTTAAACGATCTTCGTCACCATAGAACATCAAGTCGATTGGGTCGCGAAGCTTGTAAGAATTAATAGTGAGCAAAATATCTCCTGGCATGATGCCTGATTTCTCAGCCGGACTTTCCGGATGTACATAAGCCACTTTTATACCGTGTTCACCGTGCATGCGTTATTTTCAATCCTTTATAGATATAATGAAGTCCTGAAGAAATAGTGAAAGCCGTTGTCGTTAAAAGAAGAAATTTTGGATTATCTGGCAAAAAAAGAAGATTTATGTCAAGAAGAATATATGCGATTAGAAGGCTCTGAACCCACATCGTAATTTTACCAAGCACTGATGGTTCAACCTTTGAATATCCTGCCACAAAATAAATAAGGAACCATCCTGTTATAACAATGATATCTCTACTTAGTACAGTTATAGTAATCCATTTAGGCATCCATCCATAAGAGGATAAAATTATGAATGATGTAACAAGTAGGAACTTATCCGCAAGTGGATCAAGAAAAGTTCCTAATATAGTTTTCTGATTTCTGAGACGGGCAAACAAACCATCAAAAACATCTGTTATTGCAGCGATTACAAAAAGATACAGAGAGTAATCATACCACTTATAAATAATTGATGTAACAAAAATAGGTATGATCAGGATTCTCGTAATAGTTAGTGTATTTGGAATATTAAATACAACTACCAAAGCTTCCCCTTAGAAACCAAAAGTTACATATGAAAGTTTTATGGAATCTTATATTATTAACTTTTTGTTATGCAAATTAAATTTTGTTATGGAATATTAAAAGGTAATCCTTGAAACTCAATTTTTACACCGAGAACATTATAACATTTTTTATTTGTCTTAAAAATTAATTTTTGATCTTTTCTAAAATATATACTGTTCAAATAGTTTAATAATAGCCTTACATGGCACTTTTCAAGTGCAAAATTATATCTTTTTGATTTTCTTTCAGCGGCTAAAAATAGATTTTTTGCTGAATTGTTTTTGCATTTAAGCAATGCAATCTGTCCGAACCCTAATTCGCAATAGATTATTCCTCTTGGGTCGTTTGTAAGTTTAAAAAAAGATAGAGCCATTTTAAGATATTCACTGGCCTTTAAATATTGTCCAATCATTAGGTACAAAATACCAAAACCCCATAAGGTATATGCATAACTTACTTTATCACCTATTTTTTTATATAAACGCATTGCTTTTTTAAAATATTTAGAAGAATTTTTGAAATCATTCATTAACCTGTAAGCATTTCCGATACCGCAATAAGAATAAGCTTTCCCGAACGTATCTTTAAGAGTTAGAAACAGTTTATTTGCTTCAGTGTAAAATCTCAGCGAATTAATATATTTTCCTGAAACTCTCGAGGCTCCACCAAGACCGCATAGGCAATAACCTGAACCTGCTCTATCTCCTATGGCTTTAAACATCTTCAATGATTTTTTATAGGACCTGATTGAATTTGTTATATCCCCTTTAATACGTAAAGTGCCTCCCTCTGCCCATTTTAAGAATGCAATACCCTCGATGTCGTTTTTTCTTCTGTAAATTATTTCGGATTCTTTCAATAGTTTTAATGTATCTTTCCATTTGCCCTGTGCTCTGAATGAAAGGCCAAGACCGATTTTTGCATCTGCAACTTTTGTTAGATCTCTTAGTTTTTTAGCTATTGTTAATGCTTCGTTATAACGTTCAGCAGCACGATTGAATTTTCCTAACATTCTAAGTATATCACCTGAGGAAATTGCACATTTAAAATATGTTTGATGGTCATTCATCATCTTGCATGCTTTTAGTGCCTTTTCGAATAATTTGAGAGATTCAGAATATAAAAATTTTTCTCTAAGCTTCTCGGCAAGAAAGATTATGCTATTTATTTCCTGAGATTTCTCTGAATTTTTTGATAGTTGTAACATAATCCTGAGAATTAAAAAATGCTGATCCCATCACAATGATATCTGCTCCTGCAGATATGACCATCGAAACATTGTCGAGTTTCAATCCACCATCCACTTCTATTTGAACAGAAAGACCTTTATCTCTGATAAGCTTTTTGAGTGTTTTAATCTTATCAATTGAATTTACTATAAATTCCTGTCCTCCAAAACCAGGATTAACAGACATAACGAGTATTATTTCAACATCAGACAAAATATTTTCAAGATTCCATACAGGAGTTGCGGGATTGATTGATACACCGGACTTTACACCGCTTTCCTTAATACTCTGAACAGTTCTGTGTAGATGTATGGATGCTTCAAAGTGAACTGTTAGGTAATCAGCCCCTGCTTTGATAAAATCCTGCAGATATCTTTCAGGCTGTTCGATCATTAAGTGTACATCGAGCGGTAAAGATGTAATTTTTCGGATTGACGAAACAATTGAAGGTCCGATTGTAATATTTGGGACAAAATGACCGTCCATGATATCGATGTGGAGCATATCAGCACCAGCAGATTCTGCTGCTTTTATCTCTTCTCCCAGTTTTAAGAAATTTGCTGATAAAATAGAAGGTGCAATTTTAGTCATATTTATTCGCTTTATACAGTAATACAGCAATTCGGATTGTCATTGTGATCCACAAAAGGAGGAAAGCATTTCGTTTCTCGTAGTGAGATTGCCAAAACCTCCGGGCTTGCAATGACATACTATCAAAGGTTTCTGTCATATTATCGTTGGATATGAGTTATTGTAATCTTCATAACTAAAATATAGCAATAATACAAGAAATCGCTGGTTTTTTGAAATAAAAAAAATCAGTAGAGTATCAATTTAACTAATTCACCAGTCTTTATCTGTTTACCCGGCTCAGGTTTTTGAGACTCAACAATTTCACCTGTTCCTTCAATATTAACTTTGAGATTCAATTTTTTTATAATTTCGAGAGACTGTTCAAGCGGCATAGCCCTGAAATCCGGGCAGAAGTAAGTTTTCTGATGTGGACCTAAACTTACGAGTAATGTAATAGTATCGGTTAGCGGTTCATCAATTCCAGGTTTTTGAGCAATAATTTTATCCTTTTCGATAATATCTGAATGAACCATAAAAACTCTTGTAACTCTCAGTCCTTTCTGAATCAGAATTGACTCTGCATTAAAGAGAGTTTCATTTACGAGCAATGGGATTGATTTGACCCTGGGCCCCTTACTAATAACCACCTTAATTGCCCTTTTTTCCTTTACTTTTTTGCCTGCTGGTATATCCTGTTTTAATACATAACCTACGGGGATAGTAGAATCATAATCTTCACCTTCAATCTTGAGATAAAGATTTTTATCAGTCAGAAGCCTGTTTGATTCTAAAAGATTTCTACCACGAAGGTCGGGGACCTCTACTGTTCTGCTAAAACTGAGTATTCTGAATGTAATGTATCCAAAGAAAAGTCCAAGGAATATAAAAGCTATTGCAAAAATTGTAAATTTTAATAAACTGCTGAATCCCTTTTGCAATCTTTACTCCTTTAGATATATTTTTGCAGATTAATTTTCACTTTTTTTGGCGAAAAATTCAATATATTCCCTGACTTTTGACAGATCAACCATTGTATTAATACATGGTCCAAACGGCCGAATATTTGGTATACCCAAAACCGGCAATGGATAAATGTCAGCAATCCCGCTGCTTAGATCATTTTCACATGCAACTGCAACTATGGCATCCGGTTTTGTATTGTTTACTATTCTTCTTGCGAGTGAACCTCCTGTTGCAACAGAAAGTGTCAGATTATTTTCTTCAGCTATCTGAATGAGGTCTTTAATTTCACATCTCCCACATCTTTTACAGTTATAAATATTGTATGTAAGCCTGATGTCACATTCATCCATCTGGAGACAATGTGGTAGAAGGAGAAGTATTTTTTTAGGATTGAATTTTTCTTTTTTCACAAGCGAATTATTAAAATTGATAATAAAACTTTGAAAACCCTCTTTCTTATGTTTAAAAAAGGAACCAATAATCATAAGTATAGGGTATAAAATTTTTAATATAAATCCTCTCATCCATTTACGGCTTATCAAAGAAAGAACCCTCTTTTACCTTTCTTCCCTGAATGAATGCATTAGCGGTCATAGGTTTTTTACCTTCAGGTTGGAGTTCTAAAATCGATATAAGACCTTTTCCTGTTCCTACTATGAGTTCCTTTTCTGCTTTTTCAATCCTGCCAGGTTTTCCGTTTCCTTCAAGAACACTAACCCGCAGAATTTTAATTCTTTTTTCGTCTAAATAACAATAAGCGCCAGGCCATGGATACATGCCGCGTACAAAATTAAATATCTCTTGTGAAGTCTTTGACCATATAATCTTCCCGTCTTCTTTTTTTAGAGGTGGTGCATAACTCGGTATTCCTGTTTGAGCGATTGGCGTGATTGAACGGTCTTTTATTTTTATTATAGTTTTCATTAACAATGATGCACCTGATTTAGCAAGTTTTTTACTTAAGGTCTCAGCAGTATCATCAAATGAGATTTCTATCTCTTCCTGAAGCAATATATCACCAGTATCAAGCCCTTCGTCCATGAACATAGTGGTAATCCCGGTTATCTTTTCACCATTGATTATAGCCCACTGTACTGGAGCAGCCCCTCTGTATTTAGGAAGCAGTGAAGCATGTAAATTGATACATCCAAACTTTGGAATCTGAAGTATTTCAAGAGGAAGAATTTTTCCGTATGCAACAACAATAATTAGTTCGGGATTCATGTTCCTCAGTTCATCAATAAATATCTGGCTTTTAATATTCGTAGGTTGTAAAACATTTAATCCATTTCTGAGAGCAAGTTCTTTTACAGGGGTAGGGGAAGAGATACTTATCCTCCCTCTTCTTTTGTCAGGCTGTGAAACAACAGCGATTATTTCTTCTTCTGAACTTATAAGTATATCCAGTGATGGAAGAGCAAACTCAGGAGTGCCAAAAAATATTATACGCATTTAGCAGAAGAATCTTATTTGTTTTTTATTTCCTGTAAGTACTTTTTATAACGCCTTTTAAAAAATTCTCTTTTTATAGGACTCATTCTGTCAATAAATAGAAGTCCGTCAAGGTGATCAATTTCATGTTGAAGAACTCTTGCGAGAAGGCCTGTTGCTTCCAGTTCTATTTGTTTACCTTCTCTGTCGAGACCCTTAACAAACACTTTTTCGGAACGTTTGATTGATGATATATATCCAGGAATACTCAGACAACCCTCTTCAGATTCAATCGTGCCCTCTCTCTCTATGATCAAGGGATTTGCAAGAACAATTATCTGGCCTTTGTCTTCTTTTGATGAACAATCAATAACACATAACCGACGAGAGACCCCAACTTGATTTGCAGCCAGTCCTAAACCTCTGACAGAATACATTGTTTCAATCATATTATCAATAAGATATTGTGTATCCGAATTCAGATCCGTTACATCTACGGTTTTTTGTTTAAGTATCTTATCAGGATATTTTTTTATCTCGATTATCGCCATATAAAAATAGTATAAATCATTTAAGATATTTCTTGTGATATTATATATATTCTTAATTAAGTTTTCTAATTTTTTTGAAATTAATCGAAATTATTGTGTATTATAAATGCTGTTTTAAGTTGTCAACTGATCTTATTTTATAAAGGAGGGATTCGGATTAGCAGTATTGATTTTGATTCTCCTGAAGACAGGAAAATTTACAGGCATAGTACCTCTCATATTATGGCTCATGCTGTGAAGGAAATCTTCCCTGAAGCAAAACTCGGAATCGGTCCTGCAATAGAAGATGGTTTCTATTATGACTTTGATATCGATCGACCATTTACGCCAGAAGACCTTTCTTTGATAGAGAACAAGATGGCAGAAATAATCAGGAAAAATAATCCATTTATACGCAAGATTGTGCGAAAGAGCGAAGCCATAGAGATATTCAAAAAATTAGGTGAAGACTATAAGGTCGAACTACTCAATGAAATACCAGATGAAGAGGTTTCATTATATGAAGAAGGTAGTTTTATCGATCTTTGCAAAGGACCGCACCTTGATTCAACAGGACAGATATCTGCATTTAAACTTCTTAATATTGCAGGTGCTTATTGGCGTGGTGATGAGAATAATAAAATGCTTCAGCGTATTTATGGGACTTGCTTTAAAGATGAAAAAGAATTAAAGAAATATCTGGATTTTCTGGAAGAAGTTAAAAAAAGAGATCACAGAAAGCTCGGCAAAGAACTTGATCTTTATAGCACAGGAGATGAAATCGGAGCTGGCCTTATTATCTGGCATCCTAATGGTGCAATGGTCAGAAGAATTATAGAAGATTTCTGGCTGAATGAACACTACAGAGCAGGTTATAAAATTTTATATACGCCTCATATAGCAAAACTTGATTTATGGAGAAAGAGTGGACATATAGATTTCTACAGGGAAAATATGTATTCTCCTATGGAGATTGAAGGTGTCGATTATGAGATTAAACCCATGAATTGTCCATTCCATATTCACGTATATAAGAATACATTGAGGAGTTATAAAGAACTTCCGTTACGTTATGCTGAGTTGGGGACTGTCTACAGATATGAAAGGTCTGGCGTCTTACACGGACTTCTCAGGGTTCGAGGTTTTACGCAGGACGATGCACATATCTTTTGCAGGGAAGATCAAATTGAAGAAGAGATTCTCAATGTTCTTGATTTTACTATTTTAATTCTTAAAACATTTGGTTTCGAAAATTATGATATATATTTGTCAACAAGACCGGAGAAATATGTTGGGACATCTGAGAACTGGGAAAGAGCAACAAATGCTCTTAAGAGAGCACTTGATATTAAAAAACTTTCTTATAATATTGACCCTGGCGAAGGTGTTTTTTATGGTCCAAAAATAGATATTAAAGTAAAAGATTCACTAAACAGACCATGGCAGTGTAGCACAATACAGGTAGATTTTAATAATCCGGACAGATTTGAGATGACATATAGAGGTAGTGATGGAAAAGAACATAAGCCAATCATGATACATAGGGCATTAATGGGTTCTTTGGAAAGATTTTTTGGGATATTGATTGAGCATTATGCAGGAGCATTTCCTGTTTGGCTTGCTCCTGTTCAAGTTGCTATTCTAACAATAGCTGATCGGCATACTGATTTTGCAAAGCGGATATCAGATATCCTCACTTCAGAAAATATCAGAACAGAGTTGAATACTGAAAATGAAAAAATTGGATATAAGGTCAGAAACGCTACTATTAAGAAGGTGCCTTATTTGGTTATAATAGGTGATAAGGAGATGTCAGAAAATACAGTAACAGTGAGAAAACTCAATGGTGATAATGTTGGTCCTCTCACTACAGAGGATTTTATCAGAATGTTAAAAACAAGAATAAAGGAAAAAAGTCTGGAAATTTAAAAACAGGAGGTGAGAGCATAACAAAAGATATAAGGGTTAATGAACAAATAAGAGCAAGAGAGGTCAGGTTAATTGACGCAAATGGTGAGCAGCTTGGGATAATGTCAGTGAGTGAAGCTTTAAAGGTAGCAGAAAACAGAGGGCTTGATCTTGTAGAAGTTGCACCAGGTGTTGTTCCCCCTGTATGCAAGATACTGGATTTCGGGAAATACAGGTATCAATTGAGCAAACGGCAGACACAGAAAAAACCGATGAGTATAAAGGAGATTAAAATTAGACCTCAGATAACAGAATACGACCTCGGGCTAAAAGTAAAAAGTATCAGACGTTTCCTTGATGAAGGTAATAAGGCAAAGATAACCATGTATTTTAGAGGGAGGGAGATTATTAGACCTGAACTCGGGATGAAGGTCTTTGCAAAGCTGACTGAAATGCTGACAGGAAAATTTAACATAGAGCAATCACCAAAATTAGAAGCCAATCATATAACTATGGTCATCGCGCCAAAATAAATGCATAACCTTATTAAATAGTATATGTCCATAAATTAGATTAAAGTTGTATGTCATTCCTTGACCATTTTTTATCATCCGATTTAATCGGTGAAAAGAAATTAAAAATAAAATTATTTTTTATAATTTGTTATAATAACTATTCTATTTTTAAGTAAATGATGAATAAATCTGAGTATTGAAATTGCTGATACAACATGAGAGAGATAATTACAGGAGGAAAAGATGCCAAAACTTAGAACACATAGAGGAGCTGCGAAAAGATTTAAAGTAACCGGCAAAGGAAAGATAAAAAAAAGGAGCGGATATAAGAGTCATCTTCTTACAGGAAAGTCAGCAAAGAGAACAAGAAGGCTCAGAACAGGCAGTTTGGTTTCCGAAAGAGAAAAGAATAAAATTAAGAAACTTATTCCATATTTATAATTTATAATATGTAATCCAAGCAAAGGAGGTATAGATGCCAAGGGCAAAAGGCGGATTCAAGACACGTAGAAGAAGAAAGGTGATTTTAGAAAGAGCGAAAGGTTATTACGGATCAAAAAGCCATCTTTACAGAATAGCTACAGAAGCTGTAGATAAAGCACTGCAATATGCTTATAGAGACCGTAAAGCGAAAAAACGTGATTTTCGGGCTCTATGGATTATACGTATTAATGCAGCAGTGAAGACCTTCGGATTGACATACAGTCAATTCATGGCACGACTTAAAAAAGCTAATATATCTTTAAACAGAAAGCTACTTGCTGACATGGCATATAATGATCCTGCTGCATTTTCAGAACTTGTTGAAAAAGTAAAAAGCTAATCAAGTCGTGGAAGAAATCCTGTCGCTCAAAAATTCATTCCTTAGTGAATCAAAGGCTGTTAAAACTCTCTCGGAACTTCAACAGCTAAGGGTGAAATATCTTGGGAAGAGAGGTCTTATTACTGAAAGACTTAAGGCTCTTCCTACAATTTCTCCTGAACTGAAACCAGCTTACGGCAGAGCAGTCAATGAGGTTAAAACCTATATAGAGCGTGAAATAAAGAATATCGAATCTACCCTCAAAGATGAAGATCATAAAAAAAGGATTCTTTCTGAAACTATTGATATAACTCTTCCTGGAAGATTTAGTCAATTTGGAAGAGAGCATCCTATCAACAAAATACTCGCTGAGATATCTCAAATTTTCATATCAATGGGTTTTGAGATTGAGGAAGGACCTGAAGTCGAGCTTGACTATTATAATTTTGAAGCATTAAATATACCCAAAAATCATCCTGCACGCGATATGCAGGATACTTTTTATATTTCTGATGAAGTTGTGCTCAGAACTCATACTTCACCCGTACAGATCCGCGTTATGGAGAAAAGAAAACCCCCTTTGAAAATCATCGCTTTTGGAAAAGTATATCGTTGTGATGCTGATATAAGTCATACACCTATGTTTCATCAGGTTGAAGGATTTATGGTTGATAAAGAAATCGCTTTTAGCGATCTCAAAGGCGTGCTTAAGGAATTTATCAACACAATGTTTGGTGCAGAAATTTCTTTGAGATTCAGGCCGAGTTTTTTCCCTTTTACAGAGCCAAGCGCAGAGGTTGATATGGAATGTATATTCTGTTCTGGAGATGGTTGTAGAATATGTAAAAATACAGGATGGCTTGAGATACTTGGTGCAGGAATGATTAATCCAAGAGTTTTTGAGATGGTTGGTTATGATATTGATAAGTACTCCGGGTTTGCTTTCGGAATGGGTGTTGAACGAATAGCTATGCTCAAATATTCAATCGATGATATAAGGATTTTCTTTGAAAACGATCTGCGCTTTCTAAGGCAGTTTTGAGTGAACTGTTTAATTGTCATTACTGATAAAGCAAAAATATAGTAATCACCATGCGTGTTTCATTTGAATGGATAAAAGATTTTATAGATATATCAGCAACAACTGAAGAAGTAGCTGATACATTGACAATGATAGGACTTGAGGTTGAAGGTACCGAATATGTTCACGGAGATACAGTCTTTGAAATAAACATTACACCAAACAGGCCAGACTGTCTAAGTATACTGGGTATTTCAAGAGAGCTTTCTGCTGCATTCAATATCCCCATAAAAATTCCAAAACATGAAATTGCAAGACATCAGGCCATTTCCGATTATTCTATTGAGATTCTAAATCCAGAGCTTTGCAATCGTTATACAGGAAGACTTATTAAAAATATTACCATTTCTGAGTCACCTGATTGGATAAAGAAAAGGCTTGAAAAAGGTGGTATAAGAACAATTAATAATATTGTTGATATTACAAACTATGTTCTTCTGGAGTTTGGACATCCTTTACATGCCTTTGATGCTGATAAGATAATTGATAAGAAGATAATCATTGGTACAGCTAAAGTTGGTGATAAGATTGTAACACTTGATGGCATTGAAAGAATTTTACCTGAAGGCGTACTGCTAATATTTGATAATGTAAAACCCATAGCTATAGCTGGAGTAATGGGTGGTCGTGATACAGAGGTTACGGAAAAGACGAAAAATATTTTTCTTGAAAGTGCTTATTTTGAACCATTGTCAATCAGGAAGACTTCAAGGCTTCTAAATTTGAAAAGTGAATCATCTTATCGGTTTGAAAGAGGCACTGATATTTTATTCCTTGAAAATGCCCTGAACAGAGCAGCATTTTTAATTCAAGAAATTGCTGGAGGAACAGTATACAGAATTATAGACGAATATCCTGTTAAATATTTATCTGAACCTGTTTTAGTGGATTATAAAAAAGTAAATAGACTTCTGGGTACTGAAATTCAAAAAGCTGAAATGCTTGAGATTTTAAAGAGGCTTGGTATGAAAATAGAGGAAAGGGGCGATGTGTTCCTTGTATATCCAGCTTCGTACAGGCGTGATATTCAGAGAGAAAGTGATGTATCAGAAGAGATAGCAAGGATTTATGGTTATAATAGAATTCCAACAACTCTACCAAAAACTACTTTATCCACTGCCAAGTTAGATAATAAGAGGGTACATATTAATAAAATACGCGATTCTATAAGAAGAGCAGGTTTCACAGAAGTTATTAATTACAGTTTTGCTAATATGAACAAACTTAATATGTTATTTATTCCTGAATCAGATATACGTAGACAGGTAATTACTTTAAGCAATCCTCTAAATCAAGAAGATTGTCTTTTAAGGACTACCCTTATCCCTGCCCTTATTGATAATTTGAAATTTAATCTTGACAGAGGGATTAAGGACTTAAAGATTTTTGAGATAGCAAATGTTTTTATAAATAAGGGGAATATGCTTCCTTCTGAAGAGTTAATGCTTGGAGGAATTTTCTATAGAGAAAAAGTACCTATTCTCTGGAAAGACGATACACACAATTATTTTATTGTAAAAGGTGCGATTGAATCTCTGTTTTTAGAATTGAAAATATCCGGATATAAATTTATTTCTTGTTCTCAAGCATTTTTACATCACGGCAAATCAGCTGATATATTTATATCTGATATGCAGATAGGCTATCTTGGGATTCTGCGTCCTGAAATCATTGAAGAACTTGACTTAAAAAAGCAAAAGCCTGAAATTGTGGTCTTTGAGATTAACATTGATAATCTTATGCACTTCATACCCAAAGGTTTAAAATTTAATCCGATACCCAAATACCCACCAGTTGAACGTGATATATCAATTGTTGTTAATGATACCATCCCTTCTTCTAATATTATGGAGATAATAGAGTCTTTTCCTTCTGATCTTATTGAAGAAGTTTCTCTGTTTGACTATTATAAAGGGGCTAATATCCCCTTGGATAAGAAAAGTCTTGCATTCAATATAATATATAGATCTCAGGAAAAAACCCTGACAGATGAAGAGGTAGAGAAAATCCATACTGCACTTATAAAATATATTATTAACAAAACAGGTGGGGAATTGAGAAAATAGTTGTATAGAATCATGTAATCGATAATAAAAGCTTGACTTCTTTTTTAGCAGTGTGATACTGTTTGAATAGAATATAGGCCACGAAGGCTTAAATAATAACCAGCAGGTTAAAAAGCTTTCGGGGCTTTTTTATTGCCCGAGGAAGGAGGGTGAGATATAAAAACTTGTTTTATTTATGAAAGATTTTTCATTTAATATTTGGATAAGGAGGTTTAAACATGTTTTCGAAAATTCGAAAATATTTTGTTCTGGACATTAGCGTTATTTTTCTTTTTTTATCCGTAAATGCATTTGCCTATGATATAAGTGAGAAATTTACTGTTGAAGGAACATTGACAGGAGTATATCAATATGGTGATCTGGATATAGATAATGTTGATGAAGCTGACAGAGGAGCGGTAGTATTTGATCTCGGGACTAACTTTCATCCAACAGAAAAAGACGAATTTCAGATAACACTAAGTTTTGCTGCCGGCAATGGACTTAACTACATGGAGCTATTTTCTCTGGCACCTTATGCAGATGACCTTGAGGATGACCTGAAGGATATTAACGGACGGAACAGGGACTATCTCCTTGAAGCCTGGTATAAACATACATTTAAATTTTCTGAAAATATGTCCCTTGGATTAACAGGAGGGATTATAGATGCAACAGCGTATATTGATGATAATAATTTTGCAAATGATGAAGTAGCACAATTTATGAATGATAGTTTTGTTAATAATCCACTCGCAAATCTGCCTTCATATGATATAGGAGGTGTTGCTGATTTGAACATATCAAATCTTTCTCTAAAGGCCCTATTTATGAGTTCGAAAAATGAGGAAAATAGTGAATATAACTATTATTCATTACAACTTGCTTACAAATTAAATACAGGCATTGGTGAAGGCAATTACAGAATATACGGATTTATAACTAACGATAAATTTACAGCATGGAATGGTGCTGACGAAGAAAACTTGACGGGTGTAGGTATATCAATTGATCAGCAACTGAGTAAAATTATTGGTATATTTGCAAGATTGGGTTGGCAGGACGATAGTGCTATTATTGGTCACGATCAGATTTATTCAGGAGGAGTAAATTTAAATGGAGACCTGTGGGGCCGCAAGGATGATGTATTCGGTGCTGGTTACTCATACTTGAATGGTGCGGATGATGGAGAAATAGACAATACCGATGCTTTCGAGGCTTACGCCAAATTTAAAATATCTGATTTCAGTGATGTAACAGTTGATTTTCAGTATATCAGCGACAACATGAAACAAGGCCGAGACCAGGATGGATTGATTTACGGGATGAGAGTCAACGCCTATTTTTAAACGTTGATTCAACCTATAAAGAAATTAATTGAAAGTATGGATAAAGGAGGTTTTAACTGTGAAAAAAAGATTTATTAATATGCTGTTAACTGTTGTTCTTTTTACTTTTTCATTTGGAACTGCATGGGCGCATTTTGGAATGGTCATCCCATCTGACGACATAATATCAAAGCAGGATAAAAAAGAACTAACGTTAAAGGTTCAGTTTATACATCCATTTGAAGGACATTATATGGATATGGAGAAGCCGAAGACGTTTGGAGTATTATCTGGTGAAAGAAAGGAAGACCTTCTTAACTCTTTGAAAAAGAAGGCTGTAAAAGGACATACTACTTGGGAAGCTTCATATAAAATCAGACAGCCCGGAGATTACATATTTTTTGTTGAACCATCACCTTATTGGGAACCAGCAGAAGAGACTTTTATTATTCACTATACCAAAGTAGTTGTTAATGCCCTTGGACTTGAAGAAGGCTGGGATACAGAAATAGGGCTTAAGACAGAGATAGTTCCTCTTACAAGGCCTTATGGACTATGGTCAGGTAATGTTTTTCAAGGAATTGTTAAAGTTGATGGCAAACCTGTTCCTTATGCAGAGGTTGAAGTAGAATATTATAACGAGGACGGAAAGATTAAATCTCCGGCAGATCCCTATATAACTCAAGTAATAAAAGCGGACGGAGACGGTGTATTTACTTATGCAATACCTAAAGCTGGATGGTGGGGTTTTGCAGCATTGAATACCGCTGATTATAAAATTAAACATGACGGGAAAGAATATCCCGTTGAGATTGGAGCTGTTATATGGATTAAAACAATGGAGATGAAGTAAACATGCACATCTCTGAAGGAGTTTTATCGGCACCTGTTCTAATTACAGGTGCCATACTATCTGCAGCTGGAATTGGTATTGGACTCAAAAAAATGCGATATGATAAGATTCCAGAAGTTGCTGTGCTCTCATCAGCATTTTTTGTTGCATCACTTATTCATGTGCCAGTAGGGCCTTCCAGTATACATCTTGTGCTGAATGGATTACTTGGTATTCTTCTTGGGTGGATGGCATTTCCTTCTATCTTTGTTGCCCTCTCATTGCAAGCACTGCTTTTTCAATTTGGAGGTTTCACCGTACTCGGTGTAAATACATTTAATATGGCATTACCTGCTCTAATTGCATATGTTATTTTTTATCCTCTGGTGAAAAGAAAGAATTTATTTTTAACAGCATCAGCAGCATTCTTGGCTGGAATGACAGGTATAGCCATTGGTGGAATCTTGATTGCATTCGCATTAATTACAACTGGAGAAAGTTTTACAAATGTTGCCAAACTCATTCTCATTACACATCTGCCAGTAATGTTTATAGAGGGAATTATTACAGCTTTTTGTGTTATTTTTTTAAAGAAGGTGAAACCTGAAATTCTGGAGGTTATAAGATGAATGGCTCTAAGATAAGAGAAATCTTATATAAAATTTCGTTGCGAGCACCCCGAACGCTTTCGGGGTATGTGGCAATATTTTCTTCAGTTATCATATTCGTTATCGTGTCTCTGATATTCTTTTCTGTGAGTAATGCTTATGCACATAAAGTCAACATTTTTGCTTATGCTGAAAATGGCAAGATACATGCTGAAGGATATTTTGTTGATGGCTCAAAATGCAAGAATTCACTTATAGAAGTTTTTGATGAAAAAAGCGGGAAAAAACTTCTGGAAGGATATACTAATGAAAATGGACAGTTCTCATTTAAAATTCCAAGCATAACTTCTATCAAAATCGTGCTAAATGCCAGCATGGGACATAAAAGTGAATTTACAGTAACAGAAGATGAGATAAAGGAAGCAATGGGTGGCACTGATTTAAAAAAAGGAAAAGCAGAAGCTAATCTAAATGAAAGATCATCAAAACAAAAAGCCATAAAAGATAAAATTGTACAAGAGAAAGAATCGGAAGAAAAAACTAAGACAAAGGAGCAAATATCTTCATCAAAAGAGTATAATGCATATGATATTGAAGAATTAGAAGCACTTATTGAAAGAGTTATAGATAAAAAACTACAGCCTGTTTTAAAAATGCTAACATCAATTGCTGAAAAGATGGAAAGACCTGGAATAACAGAGATAGTTGGGGGTATAGGTTATATTTTTGGTATTTTAGGAGTAATTCTCTATTTCAAAAGTAAAAATATTATACGAAGTATACAATCAAAAAATAAATTAGAGAAGTAAAGTAAATCGTTAATAATGCATCTTGAGGAGTTTGCAGAGGGCAATTCTATTTTTCATAAACTTGACCCAAGGGTTAAGTTTATCTCCCTCATGCCTTATATTTTCATTATTGCTGTAATGAAGGGTTTAAATGGCCCGATAGTTGCATTGTTCATATCCATTATAATGATCTTTATTACACGTATCGATTTAAAGAAGATAATATCAAGGTTATTTGTAGTCAACATATTCATTGTTCTTTTGTGGGTGTTTATTCCATTCAGTTATCCCGGAGCAGTTATTTTTAGTTTAGGGCCATTAGATGCAACCCGTGAAGGTTTGCTTTTTGTCCTTTCAATGACACTTAAAGCCAATGCGATTGTTTTAGCAACGATTGCGATACTTGGGACATCAGAAGTTTTTACACTTGCTCATGCCCTTGTGCACCTTAAAGTTCCACTGAAACTTATATACCTGTTTTTTTTCTTTTACCGATACATAAGTGTTATGCATGAAGAGTATTCACGTTTGAAAAAGGCAATAGCTGTAAGGGCATTTAAACCTAAAACTAATATTCATACATATAAGACTTATGCATATCTTGTCGGAATGCTTATTGTTAAAAGTTTTGATAGATCCCAAAGAATTTACAATGCTATGCTATGTAGGGGTTTCAAGGGAAAATTCCCAATAGTAAGTCATTTTAGTCTAAGCGATAAGGATGTGTTTTTCGGTTTACTGATGTTTATTATTACAATTTTAATAATATTAATTTCAGTATCAAACTGATAAATAATGTTACATATTAAAGATTTGCATTTTGGATATTCAAACGGAAATAAAATTTTTAATGGCTTGGAATTCTCTGTTCAGAAACACGATAAAATAGGATTGATTGGCCCTAATGGTGCTGGAAAGACAACCCTTTTTCATTTAATCATGGGTCTTTTGAAACCTGAGTCAGGGACTATAGAGATCTTTAAAAGAATTAGAAAAGAGGAAAAAGATTTCAGAGAGGTGAGGGAGCGGATAGGACTACTTTTTCAGGATTCGGAAGACCAACTCTTTTGCCCTACTGTAGAGGAAGATATAGCATTTGGTCCACTGAACCTTGGTAAAACACATGAAGAGGCTCATAGAATTGTTCATGAAACATGTGAAAAAATGGGACTTAATGGATATGAAAAAAAAATAACTCATAGACTCTCAGGTGGTGAGAAAAGACTTGTAGCATTGGCAACTATTGTAGCAATGCAGCCCGAATGTTACTTACTTGATGAACCTACTACAGGACTTGATGAAACTACTACAAGGCGTTTTTTAGATTACCTAAAAACTTATGCTGAAACATATATAATAATTACACATAATCATGATTTTTTAAATCAGGCTGTAGAAAAAGTTTACGAACTTAAAGACGGAAATTTAAAATTGCTTTAAATAGATGATTTCCTATTCCACTATTTTTGATAAGGCATTCAAATTTTTATTTCTTCATATGATTCCAGTATCTTTCGATAAACGATTTCTGCTTCAATGAAATAGCCTCTTCTCTGATAATTTATTCCAAATTCACGAGCTTCAATAGAATTCAGCGTTTTTGGCGAGGGCAGATTTACGAAACTCTGAAGCTTGTCAGGTTTGATATACCGCCACATATTGTATAAACCGTGGAATCCCGAATGTCTTACCTAACGGCTCTGAGCGTTCATAAGAAAACTTGTTTGCAATATGAAAACCGGGGAACCAGAACCACGAAGACTGCATATGCTATAATAGCCCATGAATGAGGTTCTTTTCAGGAAACTTGAAAGACTTAAAGAGGAAGTATTATATTTAGAGACAAACAGAACAAAATTTCTAAAAAATCTTAAAATATCTGTTGAGACAAAAAAGATAACAGAACGTTCAGTTTATCTTTGCACAGAGATAACCCTTGATATTGCAGATCTTGTTATTTCAATGAGAGGACTTCCAAAACCATCTACCTATAGCGATTCCATATATAAACTTGGTGATTATAAAATTATTCCAAAAAGCTTTGCGAGAAAATTCGTTTATATTGCTGGATTAAGAAATTTTCTTGCTCACGATTACCAGATAGATACAAGTAATGAATTGATAAGATTTTTAAAATCAGGATTAAATGATACTAAAAGATTTATTAGTTTTATTGATAAACTATGATTGGTAAAATAAAAAGCGTAAAAAGGATACTAAAAGGAAATAAGTTCATTGAATTTGCCTACTTATTTGGGTCACAGGCAAAAAGTACCGCAGATGAAAAAAGCGATTGGGATATTGCAATTTATTTTAAAAAATATCCGCAAAAACTTCCTCAATGGACTATCTTTTATCTTGAATCTGAAATATCAGGAGAGATAGGCAAAGAGGTCCAAATTATATCTTTGAACAATCTTGATTCACCTGTTTTTCTATTTCAGATAATAAAAAACGGATTGCTTCTTGTTGATAAAAATACTGAAAAAAGAATTCTATTTGAATCGAAAGTTTTATCAAAATATCATGACTGGAAATATTTTCTCAGAAGACATACTGGTATGCAATAACGTCAAAGACAGCGGGGGTCAGGCTTGATTATTATACATGTTCTGGAGTCAGATTGCCACGCACAGTTCCGAAAACGTTTGGGATTCGTGAGAGGAATCTTGTCGTTCGAGAAAAGATTGCCATGCCCCGAATGCTTTCGGGGCTTGCAATGACAAATATAGCAAGGTAGTAAAATGCTTATCGCTGGATACATTGTTATTTATTGGTTTTCTAAACTGTAAAGACTTATTTGATAAGATGACTTAAAACGGCAGATCGAGAGTCATCACCCTGCAAAAGCTTTTTCTATGGATAGGGCAGGGGCCATAGAGTCGGATCATTTCAAGGTGTTCTTTTGTAGAATAACCTTTATGTTTTTCAAAATTATAGCATGGATATTGTTTATGATAATCAAGCATAATCCTGTCTCTAACAACCTTTGCTAAAATTGAAGCAGCAGCAACAGAAGCGCTAACAGACTCTCCTTTTATAGGTGAAATCTGTTTTATTTTGATTAGTGGTAAAGAAAGGGCATCGATTATAAGCAGGTCGGGTAGTATTGAGAGATTATTAACAGCAAGTTGCATTGCTAACCTTGTAGCTTTTAAAATATTCAGCCTATCTATGTCTTCATTATCAACGATTCCTATTCCAATATCTAAAGAAGTCTTCTTAATTTTACTGTAAAGAATTTCTCTATCTTTAGGAGAGACTTTTTTTGAATCTCTCAATCCATCTATTTTTATGCCTTCTTTAAGAATAACTGATGCAGCAACTACAGGACCTGCAAGTGGACCTCTACCAGCTTCATCAATGCCTGCGATTATCTTAAATCCCTTTTTTCTAAGGGTTTCATCATACTGGTAAAAGTCCATTAAAGCTTAATCCATTTGAGCCAGTTTTTTGTGATTAAATTAGTTTAACTTTCTAATGTTTGACTTTCGGTAGTGGTTGCTTCAAAAACCCTATCTTTTTCCTTTATCTTTGCAGATTTTCCTTTCTTTTCTCTTAGATAATAAAGTTTTGCTCTTCTTACATCACCTTTTTTCAAAACTTCGATCTTATCTATAGATGGAGAAAATAGAGGAAAGATTCGTTCGATGCCAATACCAAAAGATATCTTTCGAACAGTGAATGTTTCGCGTGTATTGCTTCCTCGTCTGGCAATAACAACGCCATCAAAAGGCTGTATTCTTTCTTTATCACCTTCAATAACTTTCACATAAATCCTGACAGTATCTCCCACATTAAATTTTGGAATATCTTTTTTGAATCCTTCTTCAACAGCGTTTAGCAGGTTCATAGTAATTCCTCCTTTATTTCCCTTAATAATTCTTGGTCTTCTTTATTAAGTCTTATTTTTTTTAGAAGATCAGGTCTTCTTTCTATTGTCCTGCGTAGAGCCTCCTTACGCCTCCATCTCTTAATATCTTTATGATTGCCTGACAAGAGGACGTCCGGTACAGCCATATTTCTGAACATCTGCGGTCTTGTATAATGAGGATAATCGAGTATCCCCCATGAAAAAGATTCTTCCTCAGCAGAATGTTCATCCCCAAGGACATTGGGAATCAATCTTGTAATAGCATCTATTATAACCAAAGCAGGTAATTCTCCTCCAGTCAGTATATAATCTCCTATGGAGATTTCATAATCTGCAAGAGATATTTTTACCCTTTCGTCAATAGCCTCATATCTTCCGCAGAGAAATATAAGTCTTTTACTTTCTTGGGATAATGCAGAAGCCATATCCTGACTGAACTTATCTCCTGCAGGATTGAGCATTATGACCCTACGTTCACTCTGTTCCGGACATATAGCTTCAACAGCAGCAAAGAAAGGTTCTGGTTTCATAACCATTCCTGACCCACCACCGTATGGATAATCGTCAACAGTCTTGTGTTTATCTGTTGCAAAGTCTCTAAGATTATGCACATTGATTTCTATAATTTTTCTCTGTAAAGCCCTTTTGATAATTCCCTCATTGAAATATGCATTGAATATTTCAGGGAATATTGTAATTATATCGCATTTCATTTATACGATTCACGAAAACTTTAGGATTCGAAATTTAATAATTATTTTAAAAAAATTAAGGGGTAAAAGGCTCTGTTATTTTCCTTCTACCCCTTTTCATCCTGTAAGATTCTATACAGGGATAAAAATCAGAAAAATTATTTATCCCTGAAGGAGCACATTCTTAATATTAATTATTCGAGTATTTCAAGTACGCAGCGCTTACCAATTTTTGTACCTGATGCACTCAATATCGTCCTCATAGCGCGAGCGGTTTTTCCTTGTTTGCCTATAACCTTGCCCAGATCACTCGGAGCCACCCTTAACTCAAATACGGTGGTTTTTTCTCCATCAACTTCTGTTACATTTACTTCTTCTGGTCTGTCTACCAGAGCCTTCGCCATCTTTTCTACTAATTCTTTCATCATATTCCACCTCCATGCGAGTTTTGGACTGTTTACAAGCCAGCCCTTTGCATAAGCTTTTTAACGATAACAGTAGGTTGTGCTCCTTTCTGTAACCATAGCTTTGTTTTTTCAAAATTAAGTTTTACCTCAGACGGTTCTTTTAATGGATCATAGGTGCCGAGAATTTCAATAAAAGGTCCATCTCTTCTTGTGCGTGAATCAGCTACTACTATTCTGTAGAAAGGTCTTTTATGAGCACCTAATCGTGTAAGTCTGATTTTAACCAAAACATCACCTCCTTATGAAGTTAATCATTTTAATATATTTTTAAAAGAAAGTAAAGGATTTGATATTTCTAATATGATTCCGGTCTTGAAACTTAGTTGCAAAGTAAAGTTTATCTATTTTTTAGAGTAACCTTACCATTTTCAGAATTATAAGAATAACGGGAAAGGTCAATATCTGAGCTTAAAAGGTCTTTTATTTCCTCTAAGCTCTGGGGATATTTACCGTTTGATGCATAATATACCATTACCGCCTTTTTCACTGCATCCAGATTTGCTATTTCCTCTGTATCCTGTCCTCTTTTGTAAGAATCTAATAAAGCATCACCATAATCATCCAGAGGTGTTCTTGGTTTTTCTTTGCATGCAGTAATAGAAAAAAGGATTACAATTATTAAACTTATAATCAATAAGTATTTCATAACAGAGCCTTTCTTTTATTGAATTTATTCTATCACATTGTTGCAAAAAGTTATTTAAATACTAACCCACTTAATTCATAAATTTTAGCGGATTTATTTCACCGATATTCGAATACACCCCCCTTAGTCCCCCCTTAGCGAAGGGGGAATTAAGAGATGAGATTGCATTGTTTAAACTCGAGATGACGATTTTTATCGTTGGTGATTTTTTATAGTATTATTATAAATGCTATACAATTGGGTTATTTTATCACTGATTTCAGCATTATCGCTCGCGACAAGTGATGCACTTACAAAGAAAGCTCTTCATGAACATAACGAATATCTTGTTGCATGGTTCAGACTTGTTTTTTCGATACCCATACTTCTACTATTATGGCTATTTATACCAAAACCGGAACTTGATACAGAATTTTATCAGGCATTTTGTTTTTCATTGCCTCTCGAAATAATAGCTATTATTTTTTATATCAAAGCTCTTCGTCTCTCTCCGTTGGGTATGACGCTTCCTTTTCTTTCTCTCACACCTATGTTTTTGATAATTATCTCTTATGTAATACTTGGTGAAAAAGTATCTATTCAAGGTGGTTTTGGTATTTTTTTGCTTGCTGCAGGAAGCTATACATTGAACCTAAATTTAATGCGAAAAGGTATATTGGAACCATTTTTTGCTATAAAAAAAGAGAAGGGATCAGTTCTAATGATATTTGTTGCCTTTATTTATAGCATAACATCATCTCTTGGTAAGATGGCGATAGAACATTCATCACCATTGTTTTTTGGTATAACATATTTTCTGGTATTGACTATTTTTTTTACACCAATATCATTATTCTGTGGAAGGCATGAGCTGAAAATATTTATGTCAGAGAAAAAATATAAAAAACTTCTGTTTCCAGGTATTTTTTATTCAGTAATGATAGTATCACATATGATTGCCATGAGCCTTACAAATGTGGCTTATATGATATCGGTTAAACGGACGAGTCTATTGATGGGTGTCCTCTACGGTTATTTTTTGTTCCGAGAAAGAAATCTAAAGGAAAGGATTACAGGAGCGTTGCTTATGTTTATAGGATTCATAATGATTGTAACAGCTTCGTAATAATTTGTTTAAATATTTTTATGTATGCCCTTGACAAAATAAAAAGAGCATCAGATTATCTTGCAGAATTTGATATTAAAGATGCTTACAGGGAGGCAGAATTAATAGTAACACACTGCCTTAATATAAACAGGATAGTTTTGTATAAAGACAATCCAGATATTCCAGAGAGCATTGATAATGAAATTGAAGCTATATTGAAGAGAAGGTCTAAGAGAGAACCTTTGCAATATATACTCGGTTATACTGAATTTTACGGTTTGAAGATAGAAGTAGGACCAGGAGTTCTTATTCCAAGACCTGAGACAGAATTATTAGTAGAGGAAGCAGTAAAAAGGATTTTAGATTTCAGATCTCAAAATTCAAATATCAAGGTTCTTGACCTATGCACTGGAAGCGGATGTATTGCTCTTGCAATTGCGAGTGTAATACCTGAGATAAAAGTTTATGGTATAGATAATTCTTCAGAGTCTATTAAATATGCATTAAAAAACGCAAAAATAAACAATATTCAGAATGTAACGTTCTTCGAAAGCAATTTATATGAGTCTATTGGAAAAGATTTTAAATTTGATTTAATCGTATCAAACCCTCCTTATATCAAAAAAAGTGACTTGAGCAATTTACAGCCAGATATTAAAGACTGGGAACCTTTAAATGCATTAGATGGAGGTAATAACGGTCTTGATTATTATAGGATCATAATACCCGATGCAAAGGATTATCTGAAAAAAAACGGATATATTATATTGGAGATAGGCATGAGTCAGGCAGAATCAATAAGGAAAATAGCAGAAATTGCAGGTTTTACAAATATCACTTTAATTAAGGATTATTTGGGAATTGAAAGGATATTTACGCTAAAATTAAATAAATGATAATTTTCTGATTAATATAATATAAATTTTAACAGAGGTTTCAAGAATAAATATGAGCATTATTGAAGAAAATAAAAAACTCGTGGATGCTGATAAAAAATACATATGGCATCCTTTCACTCAAATGAAAGATTGGCTTAAGGAAGATATTATAATTATCTCTGAAGGAAAAGATTGTTTTATAAAAGATATTTACGGTAAATGGTATATTGATGGCGTCTCTTCATTGTGGGTGAATGTTCACGGACATCGTAAAAAAGAATTAGACGAAGCGATAAAAGCGCAGGTTGATAAGATATCACACAGCACTTTACTTGGATTGAGTAATGTCCCTGCAATAAAACTTGCTGAAAAATTGATTCGCATTGTAAAGGCATCGTTTATCCATAATAAATCATCCCTATCAAAAGTTTTTTATTCTGATAATGGCTCGACAGCAGTCGAAGTTGCAATCAAAATGGCATTTCAGTATTGGAAGCATAAAGGTGTTAGAGGAAAAAATACGTTTGTTTCTCTCAAAAATGCATATCATGGAGATACAATTGGTGCTGTGAGTGTTGGCGGAATTGATATATTTCATAAAACATTCAAACCTCTTCTTTACAAAACATATAAAGCTTCTTCTCCTTATTGCTATAGATGTGAGTTCGGTAAAAAATATCCAAGATGTAAGTATGAATGTCTTAATAATATGAAAGATATATTAAAATCTAATTCAAAAAAGATAGCTGCAATAATTATCGAGCCTTTGATTCAGGCAGCAGGTGGAATGATAACGTCTCCGCCTGGTTATCTTAAAGGTGTTAGAGAATTATGCAATGAATACAAAATACTTATGATTGCTGATGAAGTTGCTACAGGATTCGGACGCACAGGAAGGATGTTTGCTTGTGAACATGAAGGCGTAGTGCCTGATATTATGTGTCTTTCTAAAGGGATAACAGGTGGCTACATGCCTCTTGCTGTAACAATTTGTTCGGATGAAATCTATAATGCATTTTTGGGTGATTTTAAAGACCTGAAAACATTTTTTCATGGTCATTCATACACAGGGAATCCTCTTGCATGCTTTGCAGCACTTGCATGTCTGAATATATTTGAAAAAGAAAAAGTAATGGAAAATCTTAAGGGTAAAATTAAGATTCTTAAGTCATGGCTCAAAAATATATTAAATCTGAAACATGTCGGAGATGTCCGTAATATTGGTATGATGGCAGGAATTGAATTAGTAAGGAATAAAAAGACAAAAGAGCCATATGATTGGAAAGAAAAGATGGGTTGGCGTGTAGCATACTTTGCAAGAGAAAAAGGAGTTTTCATCCGACCTCTTGGGAATGTTGTTGTAATCATGCCGCCATTGAGTATAAGTAAAGAGAATCTAAACCAATTGCTGAAAGTTATACATGAAGCTATAATCAATGTTACAGAAGGATAATACAAGGATCAAATCTTGAGTAAAAAAAACATAGCACTATTATTTTTTATAATCATCATTCCGCTAATTCTTTATTTACTCTGGCCCTCTGATGAGAAAAGAATAAAGAAACTTTTTAAAGAAGGATCTGAAGCAATAGAAAAAGAGCACATCGACGATGTTATGTCAAAAATTTCTTACAATTATCTTGATGAATATGGTTTAACATATTTATTAATAAAAGAAAATATCAGGTCATCATTTCAAAGGATGAAAGATATAAAGATAGAATATGAAAATACTACTATAGAAGTTAATGATGGAAAAGCCACAGCCGAAATGGACGTAAGAATAATAGCGACTATTGGAACCGAGACAGGATATGTTCTGGGTGATTTACCGAACCCTGCTCATCTTGTTTTTTCACTTGAAAAAGAGAGAACAAAGTGGCTCATAATAAAGACACAAGGATTTCCTGAATATTGGTGATTTTGATTGAATTGAGATGATTATATGACATATATATATAATTTAAGAAAGATAGCAAAACTCATCCGTTATTACATACTTACTTCTACTGCTGAAGCAGGCTCGGGGCATCCGACATCATCTCTTTCAGCAACTGAGCTCATGACAGCGCTATTTTTTGGAGGTTTTTTTAAGTTTGATATAACTCACCCTGAACATCCAAATAATGACAGGATAATATTTTCGAAGGGACATGCTTCCCCACTATTTTATTCAATCTGGACTGTCGCTGGAGCAGTGTCAGAACAAGATCTAATGACTATGAGAAAGTTCAATAGTAACCTTGAAGGACATCCAACAGTTACTTTCAAATATACAGAAGCTGCTACAGGCTCTCTTGGTCAGGGGCTTTCAATTGGTGTAGGTATGGCTTTGAATGCTAAATATATTGATAAACTTCCTTATATGACATACGTTTTACTCGGTGATAGCGAAATGTCTGAGGGTTCACAATGGGAAGCAATACAGATAGCAGCACATTATAAACTTGATAATCTTATCGGAATAATTGATGTTAATCGTCTTGGTCAGCGGGGAGAGACAATGTATGGACATAACCTCAATGCTTATAAAAAAAGGATTTCTTCATTTGGTTGGAGAACAATAACGATTAATGGTCATTCGTTCTCTCAGATTATCCGTGCATATGAGAAGGCTGTCAGAAGAAATGGTATGCCGGTGATGATTATAGCGAAGACCATAAAAGGGAAGGGCGTTTATTTTCTTGAAGACAAGCATGGATGGCATGGTAGGGCACCAAGAAAAGAAGAACTTTTACAGGCTTTAAAAGAGGTGGGAAAAGTAGACAGGTCAATAAGGGTTGATTTACCAAAACCTGAAGACCAGAAACCAGAGAAAAAATATCCAGTTCCAGTAAAAAAAATACAATACGATACCACTAAACCTGTTGCTACACGTAAGGCTTATGGAAACGCTCTTGTAAGAATCTTCCCTTCTTTTCCGGAGATGGTGGTCTTAGACGCAGAGGTAAGCAATTCTACATATACAGAGATATTCAGAGATACATACCCGGAACGTTTTTTTGAAATGTATATAGCAGAACAAAATATGGTAGGGACAGCTCTTGGTCTTTCACGAAGGGGAAAGATACCTTTTATCTCAACCTTCGGTGCTTTTTTTACAAGAACATTCGACCAGATCAGGATGAGTCAATATTCAAATGCAAACATTAAATTTTGCGGTTCCCATGCAGGTGTTTCCATTGGAGAAGACGGCCCTTCACAGATGGGGCTTGAGGATATTGCTATGTTCAGGGCAATATTGAACAGTACTGTTGTCTATCCGTCAGATGCGATTTCTACTGAAAAATTAGTGGAAGAAGCAGCAAAACATAAAGGTATCGTTTATATAAGAACCACGAGAAAAGAGACTCCAATTCTTTATAGTTTTGACGAAGAATTCTCAATAGGTGGAAGTAAAATATTAAAGATTAGTGATAAAGACGTTGTTACTGTTGTTGCTGCCGGGATAACCATTTTTGAAGCATTGCAAGCCTATGATGAACTTCAGCGGAAAGGAATTAATATTCGCATTATTGATCTTTACAGTATTAAGCCTATTGATAATAAAACATTGAAAGAAGCCGCAAATAAAACAAAGGCCATTATTACTGTTGAAGACCATTTTGCTGAGGGAGGTATTGGAGAAGCTGTCCAATCTGCCCTAAGTAATATTGCAGTCCCTATTTATTCACTATCTGTAAAGAAGATGCCCAAAAGCGGTAAACCAGCTGAACTTCTTGATTATGAAGAGATATCAAAGAGTGCTATTATTGCAAAAATAAAGGAGATTATATGAAACCAAAAAACCTCAGGACAAGGATATTTTTGGATGGAGGAGACCCTGATGAAACAAGGCAGATATTACAAAATATGGGCTTTATCGACGGACAGACGACAAATCCTACCCTGATTGCAAAAAATCCGATAGCCAGACAACGTATGGAAAAAGGTGAGAAATTTAAAAAAGTTGAAATACTGGAATTCTATCGTAGTGTTGTAAAAGAACTGTCAAATCTTATTCCACATGGTTCAATTTCAGTTGAAGTCTATGCTGATCACACAACAACAGCAGAAGAAATGATAGGACAAGCAGAAGAGATGTTTTCCTGGATTCCTAATGCTCATATCAAACTCCCAATAATTCCTGAAGGTCTCAAAGCAGCAGAAATTGCAGTAAAAAAAGGGATACGTATAAACATGACTTTATGTTTTACACAAGAACAGGCTGCTGCTGTATATGTAGCTACTTTAGGTGCAAGAAAAGGCGACGTTTTTGTTTCTCCTTTTGTTGGACGACTCGATGACAGGGGTGAAAATGGAATGGATTTAATATCCAACATAATAAAAATGTATGAAAATGGTGATGGACATGTTGAAGTATTGACCGCAAGTGTAAGGAATTATGAACATTTATTATGCTCTCTAAAACTTGCATCAGATATTGTCACTGTTCCTTTCAAAGTATTGATAGAATGGAATGGGAAGGGACTTCAAGTGCCTGATAATGAATATATCTATAAGGTTGAAAACCTGAAGAAAATAGATTATAAAAAAATTGATCTTGGGAAAAAATGGCAGCATTATGAAATAAGGCATGAATTAACAGATATTGGACTAAAACGCTTTGTTGATGACTGGATTTCATTGATTCAATAATTGACTAAGGAAATGTCAGATATACATTCATACAGCCCTATAATAAATCTTTTAGGATATATTCATGGTACTTATAATTTTTTTGTTTTTATTGCCTTTATCTATCAGTCAATTATAGGTTTAAGAATCAGAAAAGAAAGACTACAAGGAAATCCTCCTAATATACACACAATTAGAAAGCACAGAAAATCAGGGCCAATTTTTGCAGTGGAAGGCGTTATAGGCTTTCTTGCTGGTATGACAATCGTTTATATAGCGGAAGGACATATCATGGTATATCCATTACATTTCTTTATCGGACTTTTGATTACTCTTTCAATTATAATTACATTAATCCTCTCCAAAAAAATTAAAAGCCGTGAATCAAAATGGAGAACTCTACATTTAGCATCTGGTATTTTGATAATATGTCTTTATGTTATCCAGATATTTATAGGTATAAAGATAATATTTACATGACGAAAATTAGATTTTCAAATTTACCAGAACGTTTAGAAGGTCTTGCAGATCTTGCTTATAACCTGTGGTGGAGTTGGCATCCTGAGGCAAGGATGCTTTTTAAAATGCTGGACAGGATAGCATGGAAAGACAGTGGACATAATCCAGTAAAAATGCTTAAAGAATTACCCGCTGAAATAATAGAAACTGCTGCAAAAGACAGGGAATATCTCCGGCATTATGATTTGGTAATCGGACAATTTTATGAATATCTGAAATCCGGTAAGTGCTGGTTTTCTGAAAATATGCCCTTTCCAAAATGTCTGCCAATAGCATATTTTTCTGCAGAATATGGTCTGCATCATTCATTGCCTTTCTATGCAGGCGGATTGGGATTTCTTGCAGGGGATTATTTGAAAGAATGTAGTGACCTTGGAGTTCCTGTAGTAGGAATCGGATTTATGTATCCAGGAGGATACCTAAGACAGAAGATCAGGGTTGATGGATGGCAGGAAGATATCCCCGAATTTCTTGATAGAGATGCAGCACCCATCGAAAGGGTTTTTAATAAAAAAGAAGAGCAGTTGATAATAAAGGTGCCTTTTATTGAACCACCTATTTACATAACTATATGGAAGGTGACGATAGGGCGTGTACCCTTTTACTTAATGGATACTGACATAAAGGAAAATGATCCATGGAATAGGTCAATCGCCTATCATCTTTACACAGGAGATATTGAACAGCGTTTACGACAAGAGATGGTTCTTGGTATAGGAGGTATTGCAGTCTTAAACACCCTTGGTATCCATCATTCAATCCTTCATCTCAATGAAGGACATTCAGCATTTGCACTTTTTGAAAGAATAAGAGAAAGAGTAGAAGGAGGAATGAGTTTTGAAGAGGCAGCAGAATATGTGCGTAGTACATCAATTTTTACTACTCACACTCCTGTGCCTGCTGGACATGATGTTTTTCCTTTCCATCTTATTAATAAATATTTTGGTAGTTATTGTAAGCTTATTGGTATTGACCGTGAAGAATTTATCCAACTTGGTGTAAATCCTAAAGAACCGTCTGCAGGATTCAATATGACCACATTTTCACTTAAAATGTCTAAATTTCATAATAGTGTAAGCAAAAAACATAATGAGGTTACCCGGGCAATGTGGTCAATACTCTGGCCAGATAAAAGTAGTAAAGAAGAAATGCCTATTGATTATATTACCAATGGCATTCATATACCAACGTGGATTGAACCAAAAGTGCAGCTTTTGTTTAACAAGTATCTTGGCACTGATTGGCTTGAAAAACATGATGATCCCATGATTTATCATTTGGTTGATAAAATACCTGACAAGGAATTGTGGCAGGTTCATTACTGGTTGAAAATAAAGCTTATCAATTTTATTAGAGAGCAAACAAGGAGGCGCTGGATAGAGAATCACGCAAATCCAATCAATATTATCGCAGGAGGAACGTTGCTTGATCCCCTCACACTTACTATAGGTTTTGCGCGCAGATTTACTAATTACAAAAGAGCAGATCTTATATTTTATGACAGTGATAGACTGAAAAAGATTCTTAATAATCGATGGCGCCCTGTCCAGATAATTTTTGCTGGTAAGGCTCATCCTGTAGATGATGAAGGTAAAAGAATGATTCAGCGTATATTTAATTATGCACACGATCCTTCATTAGGAGGTAGAATTGCATTTGTAGAAAATTATAATGAACAACTCGCTCAATATATGGTTCATGGAGTTGATGTTTGGCTGAATAATCCTATACCACCTTTAGAGGCATGTGGCACAAGTGGAATGAAGGCTTCACTGAATGGGGTCCCGCACTTGAGTATCCTTGATGGATGGTGGATAGAGGGTTATAATGGCAACAATGGATGGGCTTTTAAAGGGGTTGGTGATAATAGTGATGCCGAAGCAATTTATGATCTCATTGAGAAAAAGATTATACCCTTGTATTATCGTGTTGACGAGTTTGGAATTCCTGTAGAATGGGTTAAGGTCATGAAAGAGGCAATAAAAAGTATTGGCTCGCAGTTTAGTGCAAGAAGAATGGTAAAGGAGTATGTGCAGAAGTTTTATCAGAATGCCCTGAAATCAGCCAAATAATAAAAAACATCTTTTGAATAATTCTGATCTTCCTGAAATAGTTGCCGAAACAAATATCAGGAAGACAGTTGAGTGGTGTATAATATATTTTTATTAAATTGCATTGTTGGCTTTAAAAAACTTTGGAGGAGGAAAGATGGTGAAGATTTATTATGACAAGGACGCTGATAAGAAGATTTTAAAGAACAAAAAAATTGCTGTAATGGGTTACGGAAGCCAAGGACATGCTCATGCAAATAACCTAAGGGAAAGCGGGATGGATGTCATTATAGGTGTTAAAAAAGGCGGAGCCGGATGGGAAAAAGCTGAAAAAGCAGGTTTCAAAGTATTTACGCCATCGGATGCGGCTAAAAAAGCAGACGTTATAATGATGCTCGTGCCTGATGAATACATGGCTGACATTTATAAAGCAGAAATCTCTCAGAATATAAAGAAAGGTGCATATCTCGGGTTTGCACATGGGTTTAATATACATTATGGTCAGATTGTTCCTCCATCGAATGTAAATGTATTTATGGTTGCTCCAAAAGGACCAGGTCATCTTGTCAGGTCTGAATATACAAAAGGAAGTGGTGTTCCATGCCTCATAGCTGTAAACCAGGATCCCTCTAAAGATACAAAGAAAGTTGCACTTGCCTACGCCTCTTCAATAGGAGGGGGTAGGGCAGGCGTTATTGAAACTACTTTCAGGGAAGAGACTGAAACAGATTTATTCGGAGAACAGGTAGTGCTTTGCGGGGGATTAACTTCACTTATTACAGCAGGTTTTGAAACACTTGTTGAAGCAGGTTATTCACCAGAAATGGCTTACTTTGAGTGTCTGCATGAAGTTAAATTGATTGTTGACCTTATTTATGAAGGCGGTATCTCAAATATGAGATACTCAATAAGCAATACAGCTCAATATGGTGATTTAACACGTGGTCCGAGAATCATTACTGATGAGACAAGAAAAGAGATGAGGAAAATTTTGAACGAAATTCAGTCCGGTGAGTTTGCACGAGAATGGATATTGGAATGCAGAGCGAATAAGCCTGTTTTCAATGCTCTTACAAAAAAGGGTGAGGAACATCCTATCGAGGATGTTGGAGCAAAGCTAAGAGCCATGATGCCATGGCTTAAGAAGGGAAAATTAGTTGATAAATCAAAAGCGTGATTAAAATTGCTCCAGAAGGTTATCTGTATATTGTAATATCTCTTTTTGTTACTTTTATAATTTCGCTGCTGTTACTCTGGAGTTTAAAAACCGGCATTTCAGAAACTATATTTTATCTCTTGGTGGGTGGCTCTTTTTTTTCATTTGTTCTATCAGTTTTTATAATTTTCTTTTTTAGAGACCCTGAAAGGAATATACCTCAGGAAAAAGGTCTTTTTGTATCACCTGCTGATGGAAAAGTAATACAAATAAGGGATATATTCGAAAAGGAAAATTTAAAGTCTGAAGTTAAAGAAATAAGTATCTTCATGTCACCTCTTGATGTTCACGTAAACCGTTCACCTTGTGACGGTAGGGTGGTTGATGTTATATACACACCTGGTAAATTTCAAGCAGCATATAAAGATGATGCTTCATTAAAAAACGAGAATATTGCCCTGATACTTGAAGGGGAATACGGAGAAATACTTGTAAGACAGGTTGCAGGTTTTCTTGCAAGAAGAGTAGTGTGCAGGGTAAAAATCGGTGATATATTAAAACGAGGAGAAAGATATGGAATGATAAAATTCGGCTCAAGGCTTGATGTGTATCTTCCAAAGGATGTCGGAATTATGGTCAAATTAGGGGAAAAGGTGAAAGCAGGGGAGACGGTAATAGCAAGGGAGGAAACAAAATGAGCAAGGAACCAAGAGGGGCCATTCTTCAGAGGGATAAACAGACATATGCCATTGTTCCCAGAATACCGATGGGTGTATTGACACCTGAAATTCTTGAAAAGCTTGCGATGGTTGCACGCAAATATAAAATTAAAATAATTAAAATAACATCCGGTCAGCGTATTGCACTGGTCGGTATGAAACCAGAAGAGGTTGAACAGGTATGGAATGATCTGGATATGGCAATAGGACCTGCTGAGGGATTATGTGTCCATTATGTTCAGGCATGTCCAGGAACAGAAACATGTAAATTCGGGCAGGGTAATTCACTTGGACTTGCTGCAAAAATAGAAAAAATGTATGTTGGAAAGGAACAGACCGTTCCTGCAAAAACAAAATTCGGCATTTCAGGATGCAGGCTTAATTGTGCAGAGAGTTTTCTGAGAGATTTTGGTGCCTTTGCAGCACCTGATGGCTGGACAGTAGTAGTTGGAGGGAATTCAGGCGGGAGACCACGAATTGGTAATATAATAGCAGAAAAACTAAATGATGAAGAGGCATTTAAGTTAATAGAGAGATGTCTTGATTACTATTCGAAGAATGCGAAAACAAGAGAAAGGATGCCAAGATTTATTGAACGAATTGGAGTAGAGGAATTTAAAAAGGCAGTGCTAAAATAACATTGCAATTTTGGTTTAACGACGTGAAGGAAATCGTTTAGGTTGAAAAGAAGGTTTGTGTAAAATGGTCCCTGATATTGCTGAGGGATAGACAGCCGGGTCATGTTCATGTCCGTGACAGTTTAGAAAACATTGGCCGGCTCTAATACCTAAATCTCTGTATTCAAGTTGCATACTTTTTGATGGCATAACAGTTGCCCTATTAAAATCTATCAGATGTGTATATTGTATACTCCCATGAGGGTTATGACACGTCCTGCAGGAAGTGCCCACATTCGATATATGAAGATTATGTAACTGAAAACTTTCATTACTTAAAATACTACTCCTTCTGTGACAACTGTAACAGAGTTCATATTGAAATGGACCTTCTGAACTATCAATAGTCGTATAATTCTTGGATAAAATATATTTATAAATAGAACCATGAGGCCCTTTTGGACCTGAAGGTTCATCATTGTTATGACAGTCAGTGCATTTAATAAGGCTCGATGTAGATAGAGGAGGGATAAGACTTGGCACATCAGTGTTAGTTCCAGGCGCTATAATCGGATGAAAAGAAGGATTTGATGGATTAAGGATTTCTGCTTTATTGGTTTGGTTTGAAGGGAGATTAGCGCTATAAGAATGACACTTAAAGCAGAGTTCATACTCAGAAGTTATCCTCACCTTAACTCCATCTTTATTTATACCCCTGATACCTGACATCTTGTTTTCCTTTTTTACATAGTGATGATGGTGGCAATCAACACAGTCTGAATGTCTCGGCATAGCTCCATCTACTTCTGGAATTATTTCATCATATCTATGAATACCTGTTTTTTCAATAGGGTGATGGTAAGGTTTTTCAAATTCTTTCTGTATATCCTCTGTTTTGACGTCATTAGCAATGTCTCCAGATCTTTTAGCATTTTCTACATAAATACTATGTCCATGGCATTTAAAGCAAAATAATTCTTTTCTAACCGAAAGCATGGGTGTATTATATATTCCATGACCTTTATGACAACTTGCACACCCCTTGAGAAGTTTACTCTCATCACCATGCGGCCTTTTAATCCCGGAGTTAGCATTAAGAGAAGAGGAGATAAGAAAAAGGATAACGATATTCATAATAAAAACTTTTTTCTTTACCATTCTATATCCCCTGGTGGTATCTCTTCGTGACATACAATGCATACTTCATCATGCGTTGTTTTATTCCAGAATGGGGGCCAACCACCTGCTGCTCTGTTTGTATGTGGATCATGGCATGATGTGCACTGCACTCCGTATCCATTCTGAGTAGGATGAAGTTTTACATAAGGATCGTTTATAGGCCATTTAAGACGGCTTAAAGGAGGGTCTGAGGTATTTCTTTTATTAGCCAGTATTTCGTCAAATATAATGGATATAGGATGCCCTCCTGAAAGATCTGTCCCGAGGTACCCAGGCCCTCTAATGAGTCTTCCTGAAGCATCAAGAACATCTGTAATGCTTATCATCTGAATCTCATCCCATCTGCTTATAATTGAACCTATTGCTACAGTTCCATCATGGCAACTTAAGCAGAGTTTTGAGAATCCATCAATAGGTGGTGCTTCTGCCTCAGAAGAGTAAGATTGCAAAGTGGGACTCCAGTAATTTATATAATTTACAACCGCCGTTATCTCATGATTCCAGAGAGGTTTTGCAGGTGAGGCATTATGAGGGGTATGGCAGAATATACAAATTTGGGTTTCACTAACTGCTTTCACATCCCCTGTACCTGAAACAGACAAATTATGTTTAGTATCTTCAACACGTGCTAAAACTAAAAAGGGATTTAAAAATAAAATACAAAATGTGAAATATAGAACGCAAGATATTAATTTTATTTTACTTCTCATTGTTTACTTTTTCAGATACTGAAATATCTGTATCCTGTTATTATTTGAATCTGCAACATAAATTCTGTCCTGTTCATCAATAAATAAACCTGCCGGAAGGATCATTTGTCCTTTTTTACGGCCTGTGTTACCAAAGGCAAGAAGTAGCCTGCCATCCTTATCGAATATCTGGACAGTATCAAAATGTGCGTCAGCAACATAAATATGTCCATCTGAATCAACAGCTATGCCTTTGGATTTAGAGAAATCACCTGAACCATCACCATGTTTACCAAAAGTTGAGATAAATTTGCCGTTCTTATCAAAGATTTGAACCCTGAAATTCATTGAATCAGATATATAAAGCAAGTTATCTTTTGCAATAAATATATTAGTAGGATAATTGAATTCTCCTTTTCCGTTACCTTTTTTACCAAAGTTAAAAAGTAATGATCCATCTTTTTTTGAAAAAACTAAAACATTATGCTTGTGTGTATCTATAACATAAAGTCTTTCTTCATCAATTGCAATACCTGCAGGCCTGATAAATAAATCATCTGATCCGATTTCCCTGATATATTTACCATCCTTATCGAAGTGGAAAACTCTCTTTAATATGGAATCAGAGAGATATATTTCTCCATTTTTGTCAACTGCTACACCGATAGGCGATATTAAATCCTTTCTGTCAGCGTTTCTAATTTCAAGATATCTTTTTTCTTTTATGTCAAAGATATGAAGAAAATGAGTTCCAGGATCTGTTACATAAATTTTATCAGCATCTGCGAATACTCCATATGGTCTGAGTAAATTTCCTGATGTTTGACCTTTCCCGAGAATACTATCCATTGTTTTAATAAACCAAGACTTCTTTTTTTTTATATCAGATTGTCCGGAAATGCTTCTTATATATTGAACCCTCGCTGTCTGGGGAGGCGGAGGCCAGACAGGATTCGGTCCTCGTATATCTAATTCAGAATCTTGAATTGCAACTTCCGATGTAGCACATCCGGCAAAAAGAAATAGAATAATAAAAAATATGAGGTATTTCTTATTCATTTTTAAAATGGTTTGCTCAGTTTTACATAAAACCTTTTATATTCTGAAACTAATGGACCTTCCTCTAACCTGTATACATTATACTCAAGAGAGAGAGTTATACTTCTTATTAAATAACGTAGTTCAAGTTGATATTCCCTGTTCTTCCATCCATATTTTCTCTGGAAATCAACAGTTGATCCTGCCCACCATCCTTGATTTCGCCAATCTTCTCTCCACCATCCTAAAAAATTGAGGTTCCTGAGTATACGATAATTAAGACGGACTTCATAATAATAACTTTCGATATTTTCAGAGTTAGTTTCTCCTGTAGTATAACTTCCCTTCAATGTGGCCAATCCTTTTTGTCCGATAGGATAGCCTATATCTCCTGTTAAAGTATAATGCCTTATTTTCTCAGCCCATTGTTCTTCTCCAATCCAGAATGTAGTTCCGTGATTTTTTGTATTAGCGTCGAAAATTCTCGCTTCAGCCTCAATATTCCAGTATGCCCTCCTTGGTCCTTTGCCATTTATTCCTGTTCTGACTCTATGCTCTATGTAATCACCTTCGGCTGATAATTTGCCAAATTCTTCAAATTCCGAATAGTAATATTCACTTTCCTTTAATGTATAATTATAATCATATTTGCTTGTTGAGATATCATAATTTGCATAAATTTTCCCAAGCTTGAATTTTCTTGTAGAGAGACCAATGCCCAGAGAATTCCCAACAAATTTATATTCTCCACGGCTTTCATCTGTTTTAATAGAGAACTTATAATATGACGTAAAATCAAAATTTTTAATAAGCTTGCCATAATTTAGTCCAATGTTAACCCCATATGATTCTTCGTTTCTTTCGTTACGATTCCCGAAACTGTAACGTAAGTTCGCTGTTCCGAATATCATTTTAGATAGTCTGTAGAGTAAATAACTACTGACCGTTTGTAAATCTGCTTTCTCATCTTCGGTTTCGAAAGTAAGGTATTCATATCCATAGTTATGATTTAACTTGCCGATAGGGGATAATCTTAAATCTGCTGTAAACATTGTCAGTTTTTTTATATCTATGTCAGAGTGTTGAAAAGAAGTAGACAGTGAATTTTGGTTTTTTATATTAGTATATGTATTGGCTATTATATTTTTTCCATCATATTCTCTAAAAGGACTTGAATACTCTGATAAATCTCCAATAATATTATATCTTGTATTTATAGTCTTTAAAAAACCATTTATATTTATATTAAATCTGGTATTCTCGGTATTTTCTTCCTTAATCTTTTTTTCGATAATAAGCTCCCCAAATCCATATTTATTGATTAAAAAGCCATGTTCTCTCTCAATAGTATATTCCCAGTGATCATATCCAATTACTATAGAAGGAAAATTTCTTCTTGTAAAACGTAGTCTCGCCCCAAAAAAACTTGTGGTGATATTGTAAGGAGATGTGCCCCATCCTTCTATAGTAGAGTCAGTTTTTAGGGCGTATAAATCTAAAGATATAGGATTAGTTCGTAGAATATTGGCTGAAAAATTATAATTTATAGTATCTAAATCACGGTTGTTATCTGAACCATCATCTGCTATTTCTTTTCTGTAAGTTAAGCTTGCGTAAAAAGATACAAGTTTGGGATGATATATATACCCCCTTAGCCCTAACATATAGCGTTGCTCGAAGCTCGTATAGCTGGTGTCTGTACCATGTCCATAATAACTTGATGCAAAGCTATAATCGCGGTATGTAAGTTCTATAAGACCCGTAAAACGGAACCTTTTGGGGTATGCATACGCAGCATTTGACATCTGTGCTTCAGATTTTTCAAATAAGAGAGCTATAAAAAAAAAAGAAATATAGTTAAAAAAAAGATAATTCTTTTTTTCTGACTCAATGAATTTTTTCCTTCAAGGCTTAGACATCCTCATTTTTTTTCTTTCAAATATTGAAAAACCTGTATCCTTCTGTTAAAAGTATCAGTTACATAAATTCTGTCTTTTTTATCAATATATAATCCTGTTGGAAGTGAAAATTGACCTGCTCCTATTCCAGCCTTGCCAATATCGAGTAAAAGCTTTCCTTCGTCAGTAAAAATCTGGAAATTGTTGAATGCAGTATCAACCACATATATGTGTCCTTCTGAATCCAGGCCAATACCTGCTGGCCTTGTGAAGCAGCCACGACAATCACCAAGTCTCCCGAATTTTCTAATGAACTTTCCATCAGGAGTGAATATCTGTATCCTGAAATTAAATAAGTCAACAACATAAATTCGGCCATTTTTATCAAGAGCCAGATAGCTTGGAGTATGAAATTCACCATCTTCAGTTCCTTTTTTACCAAATGTAAACAGAGGCAACCCATCTTTATCAAAGACCCTTATAATATGATTTTTACTGTCTGAAACATATAGTCTCTCTCTTTCTTCGTCATAAACCAATCCAGATGGATTTTTAAATTCTCCTGTTGGAACAGGTGACATAACTACCTGTCCTGTATTTTTATTCAGTCCAAATACACTGTTAAGTTTTGAATCTGAAACAAACAAAATTCCTCTTTTATTGTCTATAGCAAGACATATTGGGGCATCAAGTATACCTTCGCCGAGAAAACGCAAAGTAAATTTTTCCATGTCAAAGACAAAAATTTTATGAAGCTGTGAATCAGCAACATAAATATTACCTGCGTTATCAACTACGACCCCATTTGGCCTGAATAAAACATGAAGCACAGCTTCTCTTATAAGTACATCAAGAGGGTTTATCATTTTAAAGTCCTGTGAATTTGACCATTGTGTCACCCATTGAATGCGCGGAGTTTGTGGAGGTGGAGGCCAGATGTATTCACCTTTAGGTTTTTCGAGTAAGGGTGTTTTTGGGGTACATGCAAAAAGTAATAGCAAAATAGTGGATAGTAAATAGTGAGTAAAGTAAGGTATTCGCATTAAAGTTTGTGGCATTTAATACATATCCTTTCTTGGGTTAGAAGTGACCTGAAATCAGAACTATGTGGTTCATGGCAACTTGCACAGGTCATCTCTTTTCCTGGAACATTAGGGTCTGGAATCTCTATCTGTCTTTTTGGATTTTTTGGGTCTTCAACTTTTATCAACTTGATGGTACTTGGATCTATTACTCCATCAATCGGATGACGTTTTTTACCGGGCAGGGAAACAACATGTGGTAATTTCAGTTTATTAGCATGGCAGCTTATACACAATTTATGTGTCGAATTTAGTAGAAGGGATGGATATTCAGAAGTATGTGCTGCATGGCAAGATGTGCATCCTCCAAGATTTATTATTGCGTGAACATATTTTTTTGTAAATTTTGTTTTTTCATGGCATTCATAGCAAAGATTGGGCTGGTCGTTTTTTAAAAGTTTATCTGAATCAGAGCTGTGTGGATTATGACAGCCTGTGCACATACCTAATAGGGCATGGCCTGATGTGCCTTTGAATTTCGATATATCATGGCAAATATAACAAAGAGCAGGTACTTTCTGTGTGAGTATAATACTGCCTTTCTGGTCAGGATGAGTTTTTCCTTCAACAGTCTTATGACATGTTGAGCAGCCCTTATCTAATACTACATGAATACTTTTTTTAGGCTTTTTCAGATCTATATGACATGCTAAACAGGTGTTTTCTTCAGCAGAGTAAGAGTCAAAAGTTAATAAGCTTAAGGTGAGGATTAAAAAGCAAACAATTAAACATAGGAATAATGTAAAATCTCTGGTAAAGCTGTTAGAGAAAAAAAATATACTCTTTTTTGTTATTCCTCGACTTAATCGGGGAAGCGAGTATTTTATTTTTATAAAATTCAATCGCTTAATAGCCTTATTACGATAGATTTTATTCTTTTATAACAATAATTTAACTCTATTTCTTCAACTTGTCAATTAATATTTTTAAGGTTCTTAAAATAGAATTGACATTTATCTTGACATCATTCCCACATTTTGTAATTGGGCATTATAGACAAACAGCCATAATATCAACTTAATTTTATGGGCAGATACTATTTATAACAGTTTTATTAATAAAAATCTTAAATAATTATTGTTCATTATCTGCAAGGTTAAGCCTATTGTAGTAATACAAACATTCCTGAAGCCATAAGCAGTTTTTCTGGTCACAATTTTTTACTTTAGATGTTCCAAAACAAGGAGTATTTCCTTCAAGGCTCTGGATTGCTCGAATGATGTTCTCCCTTTTCATATTAAGAATCTTTAATCCCTTTGTTTTTGCATACAGCTTCAGTTCTCTAAGTGTCATAATTTGTCGGCCTCTATGTATAAAATCTACTATGCTATATGCTATACCTCGGCATCCGACCCCATTTTTTCCATATCTAAAATATTTAGAATATCCCTTTTATACCCTTCGTTCTGAGCAATGATATCAAGATGAATAGTTCCGATATCTTCAACATGGGGGATAACATCTATTTTTAGTTCTCTTAAATCTATAGTTTTGATGTATTTTTTACATATATCGCAGACATCCACCCTGTAACCCTTACCTTCTTTCTCAATATAAAAATGCCTCAGTTTTTTATGGTCTCCGTTGCCGCAGAATGGACATAATATCCTATCAAATCGCCACTCAAAGCCACAGGAAGAACAGATAAGAAACTTTGCTCCTTCAACACCCTCGACATTTTTTATCTTTCCCATTAGTGGCTCAGAACCGCATACTGGACAATAGCCTTTCCGCCATGAATCCTGTTCCACATACCCTTTTATTCTATCAGCATATGCCTCAAGCACAGGATTAATGCTGTTTTGTGCTAAAAAAATTAACAGCCATTTATTAAAATAAGAACCATTATTTTTGCCTATTGAATCAAAGTATTCTTTATCGCCTGAAAGCAATTTTTTGAATAGCTCCTGCACTTCTATTTTGTTATGACGTAAGGCTTGATTTATCTTTTTTATTTCAGGAGCGATCTTTTTATTCTTTCTCTGGATAGTCCTGCATATTTTCTTAAATAGGGTTGTAGCTGAGTCCATATCCAGCTTTATCTCATTCTTATCTATCAAAGGAAATCCTTCCATCATCTGCTTTTTTACTGTTTCCCTATTTATGTCAACAGCTTCTACATTAATAAGTGATTTTATCTTATACTGCTGTTTTACAATGTCTTTAAAAAATTCGAGTATTTCTTTATAACTGGGTCTATTTTTCTCAATGACATCTATTCTATGGATGATCCTGTCCAATTCATTAGGTTTTTTTCTTTTCATTATGTATTCCTTTTTAAAAAAATTACTTCTTTCCGTCATTGCGAGCCGAAGGCATGGCAATCTCCCCTTTTAGGATTGCTTCGCCGTCCTGAAAGCTTTCGGGACTTCTTACAATGACAAACAAGGTAACTATCAATAGATTGCCCCGGTTTGTGCCGGGGCAATCTTGAAAATTAGAGTAGATATAATCTCATCCGCTATGCACTATGTATTATACCTTCTCGATGTTTACCCTGAAGCACTTAGATTCCGGAATTCTCGTATTGGCGTCTCCGATATAAGGTGTCAGAATGTTTCCGCTGTCACCAGTACTAAGACCCATAAATCCCCAATGCCAGATGATACCTACCTGATGAACTATTGTGCCATTCACCCTGAATGGTTTGAAGCGTTTAGTGACGCATGCTTTGACTGTAATACTTCCTCTGGCTGAGGTTACTATCACATCATCTCCATTGCTGATGGGTCCATTTGTATCACTATTTTTAACGAGGGTTCCGGTGGTATCAGCCGCAAGCTCTTCGCTTATCTCAACAAAAGGCTCAGGTTGAAGTTCAATCAGAATGGGTATATTTCTCGTCATAGTCCCCGTATGATAGTGCTCGGTTATTCTGTAAGATGTCGCAAAGATGTTATATTCATCGTCTCCATGCTCTGCGAAGTTTGTAGCAACATTTCCAGGGTCATACAAATGAACAGTCGGGTTCATCCTGTAAGTGCCAAGCCATGATGGATAAGCTATCGGGCTTTCAGCAGGCTCATAATGCCATGGGAATGGGCCATCTGACAGAGTCCATCCACCAAAGAGGTGTCCGTGACCATCCTTTAGCATAATAAAAGGATAAGGCCATGTTCCCGGTCCCGGATTCCCGCCGCCGTCTATTACATCGCCTCTAAATGTAGATGCAGCGGGGTCCCACTTGACTACATATTTTTGCGGAGCAAGCGGGTCGCCTGCAAGTGTAGTCAAATCTTTATCACTAAGATACATTGACGCACGGTTATAAACGATTCTCCTGTTGACAGGCCAGCACCACGACCAATAGGAATATAGGCTGGAGCACAACTTGCCGGGGTCTGTCCAACCAGCATTACCAACATCAATTGGGTATCTCCTCTTTGCCCTGTTTCCGACTCCACCAGCTGGCCATATAGCGCCCTGATTTGGGCTTTCAAACGCATCCAGTGATACAGCAAAAGAACCGCAATGGAGCCAGTTGCCGCAAGCATAAAGATAGTCAGGCCCCGTGTAATCCGGGAAATTCAAAAAGGTTCCATTATGTAACACCCAGCTCGAACCATTCCAAAAATATCCATGCATCTCCTTTGCTACGAGTTCTGCCAGGGCATCGCCTGTTTGTCCAGTGTAGCCAAAGCACGGCCAGTTGAGATTCGACATCTGGGGTTCTGCACTAAAGGCAGTTTTAAGCCTCGTGCCTAAGTCCACAAGGATATCGAGGTCTGTTCTTGCTTCTCCCGGTGGATTTCCTCCACTCCATGACCACTGAAGCCACCTGCTGCTATTGGTGAAAGAGCCATACTTTTCGATGCCGACTGCGCAAGGCAAAAGGTAGACGGTTGTATTTGCTAAAGTATTCAACCTCCAGAATGCCGCTGTCTCTGTTTCAAATGGGTCTACGCAGACGAGCCATTCGAGATTTGCCAATGCCGCTCTCACATGATCGCTGTCAGGGTCGCTCACAGCAGGATTTTCTCCGACGAAGATAGCGCCATCGATATGTCCCTGAGACATTTCATCGAACATCGTAAGGATGCTGTGGTCCCCCGTCTTCTTGAGCAGATAAGAATATCCTGTGTCGCAGTCTACACCCGGCCACCACGCCTTGAGCAGAGCAGCAATATACTTTCTCCCGTTCTTCCACCAGTGCACACTTATCGGGTCTACACCTGACGTCCCCCTCACAGTATAATTGTGAACGGGATTAACCGCATGTGCTGAATTGTAATTAGCATTCATATAATCAGTCAATGTAGTCTGAGAAGGTGTAGGGACTTTCAGATATCCGGGCAGTATGTGGTGAAGCACTGCCTGGTCTGTTGCACCCTGAACATTAACCTGACCTCTTAATGCGTTAATACCGCCACCAGCAACCCCCATGTTTCCCAGGAGGAGCTGTAATATTGAATATGCCCTGATGTTCTGTGAGCCAATAGTATGTTGTGTTGTTCCCATAGCATACAGAATGGTTGCCGATTTGTTGTCAGGATATGTTGAGCAAAATGTCTCGCAAATCTCCTGATACAGTGCCTCTGGTGTGCCTGTAATAGCACATACATTTTCGATTGTGTAGTTGGCAAACTGTTTTTTGAGTTTATCAAAAACAGTACCAGAATCAGTGAGATTTGCCGCCACAGTGGGAGTTAACGGTGCATCATAGTCCCAAGTTGTCTTGGTATATGCAGCATCCAAAGTAGCATCAAGATGTGGATAATAAGTACCCGGTGTTGTTAATCCGGAAAATACACCTTTGGTACCCTCTTCGCATGTCTCAAAGCCACTGTTTACCATAAGTAGGGCATTCGTGCATTCTCTTACATATTTCGTATTGTAAAGACCATGGTCTATAGCATATTTAATCATCCCACCAATAAAGGCAATATCAGTTCCAGAACGCATTGGTGCATATATATCTGCCTGTGAAGAACTTCTACAAAATCTCGGGTCAACATTTATAATAGTTGCACCCTTTTCTTTTGCCTTTAAGACATGTTTCATCGCTAATGGGTGGTTCTCTGCTGGATTGCAGCCCATAATCAATACGACGTCTGCATTCTCAATATCTGTCCAGCTATTTGTCATACACCCTCTGCCAAACGACTCTCCCAGAGCCGCTACGGTTGGAGAGTGTCAGAGACGGGCGCAGTGCTCGAAATAAACAATGCCGAGAGCCCTCATCAGTTTAGTCAACAAATAGCAATCTTCATTAGTGTCCTTGGCAGTGCCCAGGACGGCAATATTTGTGCATATGCCTCCGGGAGAAATGGTGCCACGAGTAGTTACTATCTTATTAACTATCTCGGTGAGAGCTGTATCCCAGTCTATCACTTCCCAATTGTTTTCTCCAGGAGAACGCCTCAACGGCGTTATAATCCTCTCGGAGTCATCAGCCTTGTAAGGAACTCCGTATTTATCCAGATATGGAACCCCTCCAGGCCTGACATACCCTTCGATATGATTCAGGTTAGCTGCACTTGAACCTTTGGAACATAAAGACCCGTGGTTATTTGGATTATCAGGGTCACCCTGGACGTAAGTAATCTGGCCATCTTCATTGCTTCCAATAATCATTCCGCATCCCATGCCGCAATATGGACATATGCTGTAATTTTCATACAACCATACAGGCGGATTGGCTTGGGCATAAGCTTTAATAGGCTTGAGGTCGAATATTCCAAGATAAAGGGCAGCGCCAGTGACAGCAGTGTACTTCAAAAAATCTCTTCGGGTAATAGCCATTAATTCCCTCCTTTCATTTTTAAGCTTTTCAACAAATTTTTGTTACAAGCTCTTTTGTTCATAATTTTTTTAAAGTAAGCTTTAAAGTCCATTTTCCTCCCTTTTAATCAGCAGGTGGCAGATTATATGCTTCACGAGGTTGAGTTAAAAGAAATATTACGCGGCCTCTGCCCCCCCAAAGGGTTGCTTTGTCATATGTGTCTTTAACTACAGCGAGTCTCTGCTTTGCCATGTTCATGATATCTTTAGCAGCACCAGTTTTTATTGCACCTGGTGGGCAGGCCAACTCACATGCAGTGGTAGGTTGACCATCTCTGTAAGTTGTATATACTCCATATCCTCCACCAAACCTGTCAAAGCAAAAGTCACACTTTACAAACCTACCAAGTGTTGAGTTATATTTCGGGATTTCGTATGGACAACATGCAAGAAATGCTGCTATTTTTGCAGCTTCATCACCACTTACTTTTACATTCGCAGGTATACACTTATCATTGAAAATAACAAAACCCTCTTTGGTTTTTTCTACACCTTTAGGGCACAATATCTGGCATTCAGCCTGGTTACAATGCATGCACTGTTTCTTAAAGAACAAGAAAAACAGTGTATTCCTTATGTCTTCATATTCAGTGTATTCAACACGTGTAAAAGTAGTCCCTGATACGTCAGGGGGATTCGTGTAGGAACCAATAAAAGTAGTAGTCTCTGGTGGCAGCTGGTGCCATTGCTTGCATGCAACCTGACAGGCTTTACAGCCTATGCACTTGGATGTATCTATAAACATCATCCATTTTCTTTTATAAGCCATTACTCCCTCCTTTCATAATAGATCTTTATCCTAAACATTATCTTAATGTATGACAATCTTTGCACATTGTTGAACGTGTATTGTCGTTCCTTAAGAAATAGACCTGATAATCACCTTTACCATCATATGTTGCAAGGTCATGGACTGAGTGACACGTTGCGCATTCAAACCATCTATCAGTTGGAGCAGATGCGCCAGAAGCTGCATACAGGAAATAATTAGTTCCGCTTAATCCTCCGACTATTGCATATCTGACACGAGTGCCAACCGACACATCAGTAGCAGGTGGAAATCCATTTCCATCAGTGGCAGTATCTAAAGTATCATCATAATTGAAACTAATGGGATGGTCATCCATAAGCCACGTATCTAAATCAGCACATCCTGATATCTGTAGATCATATGCTCCATCAGTTACAGAACAAGGACCTGGATAATTAACAAGTGAGCTTGCAAGCCCATTGTGGCATACCAGACAAAGTGAAGAAGGTGGTCTTGGTTGAAAAGTAGGACCCATGTCGAATGAGACCGAATCATAAGTTTCATAAGTAGGTGCTACTTGTAATCTATTCCATAATGGATATTGGCCTGTTCCACTATGAGGTGTATGACACATAGCACATGGCTCAGGTGCAAGTTCGTGCGGTGTATTAAAGACCGTCGCACTTACAAAAGTAGACATACCTATCGCAAAAACTACGATAAGAATAAGCAATAAATACTTCTTCATTTTTTCACCTCCGTTTCTTGATTACATAATTAATTCCCTTAAGTTATTCAGAGATCCTCTTCTAAAATATTTTATTTTTTCCCTCACCCCCCTTTTTTTACCCCTTAAAGGAGCTTTTATATTGTTAGTTTTTTTCACCTCCCCCCCCTTACAAGAGATTTTTTGGAACTGTGAAAATCACGGAACGTGAAGAAAGTCTGAAAAAAATTTGATAAGAAAATGAATAAAGTTATATTAATATAAGGTAAATTTGTTAGATTTACGATATAAGGGTGAGTAACAACTTTGGATTTAAAAACAATCACCCCTCGCTCCCTCTTCGTTCAGACCTCTATCTAAACTTTTATGGATTGATTAACTTTTCAAGAATTATTTCTTAAATAAAATGATGAAATAATCTCTCTAAGATAAAATAAATTAAATTACTTGAAAAGATTAATCTCAATAATAAGAAAACATATTTATAAAATATTTTCAATCCCATAAAAGTATTAGATTTAAAAAAAAAAGTATTAAAAAAATATTAAAACTTAAGTTTTATATTATTAATACTAAAGTTGTAATTTATTTACTTGATAAAAAACTTCCTCTTGAAGAGAAATGAAAATTAAGATATGATTTAATATATGGTTCCTTTGAAAGACCACTTCAGACGCACAATTGATTACCTGCGAATATCAGTAACAGACAGATGCAATCTGCGATGTATTTATTGTATGCCAGCAGATGGCCTTATTCCAATAGAACATAAAGAAATCCTTAGTTTTGAAGAGATTGTAAGGATTGTAAAAATATCAGTTAATCATGGTGTTACAAAAATTCGAATTACAGGTGGTGAGCCTCTTGTTAGAAGAAATGTTATTTATCTTATCAGGTTATTAAATAGCATTGAAGGCATTAAAGACCTTAGCTTAACAACAAATGGAATATTACTTGAACGTTATGCAGATGATTTAGTAGATGCAGGGTTGAAACGGGTAAATATAAGTCTTGATTCTTTGCGACCAGAAAGATTCAGAGAAATTACAAGAGGCGGAGATATTAATCGTGTTTTAAATGGAATAAAATCTGCGGAAAAGGCAGGATTGACACCGATAAAAATTAATATGGTTCCAATTCGAGGGATAAATGATGATGAAATAGAGGATTTTGCAAGAATGACCATAAAGCATCCGTACCAGATTAGATTTATAGAGTTTATGCCATTTGGAACACAGGGAATGTGGAAACCTGAAAAATTTATTTCTTCAGAAGGGATAAGATATATTGTTGAGAAATTTGGAAAACTTACTCCGGTGGTCCAGAAAAAATCTGGTCCTGCCAGGTATTTTAAATTTGATGGTGCTGATGGAGTGATTGGCTTTATTAGTCCGATTAGCAATCACTTCTGTTCAGAGTGTAATCGTCTTCGACTGACTGCTGACGGAAAGTTAAGACCATGTCTTTTTTCGGAAACAGAGATTGATTTAAAACCTGCACTTCGTAGCAATGCTTCTGATGAAGAAATAGATCGGCTTATTAAGCTCTCCATTGATGTTAAACCAAAAGGCCACAATATAACAATACAGAATGCTGAATTAAGAACATTGATAAGTTCAAAACAAAACTCTATGAGGCCAATGTCAAAGATTGGCGGATGAAGACGAATATTTTTTGATATATTCCTCTAAAGCAAAAAGCATCTCAATTTCTACTCCTGCAATCTCCTGTAGGTGAACAAGCTGTTTATGAGATAAATTATTTCGCAGGCGACTACAGATAAAGTTCACACATATTACAGGTCGAGCTCTTAGCGAGCATCCCTTATCTGTAAGAAAAAAACACCTATGGGGGTTTTTTGATTGGAGAGATATCGACCTTCCAAGAAGAAGATTTATGAATAAAAGTATGCTGTCACATTTATAACCAGTTCGATAACCACAGCATGTTCCTTCCCCGTGTATAGAACACTCAGAACATACACTTATGACACCTATGGATTGCATCTCTTTCTGGGTGGCTTCTATGCTCTGATCGAGCTTGTTAATAAGGTTTAAAAAAGTTTTGTCCTTTAGTAAATCGTTGCCGAGAGTTCTGTGAAGATGTTTAGCTTTAGCAATGGTTTGGATAACTATATTTTTATAAAGATCTGTTTGATATGGTAGCCCTGACTCAGAGATATTCATCTATACCAGTTTTACTCCTTAACTTTTGATAAATAATTTCTGCGATCTTAAATAAATTGACAGTATCTTCTTTATTATATATTCTGAGAAGTTCCAATGCTTCGCTGCTTCCCTGTTTTGCATATCCCCAGAGTTTAACAGCATCATAGCCATCCATCCCCTTTACATTTTCATCCCTTTCAATTCCTGTTTCTATCTCGAGCTTCTTCAACCCTCCTTTACACCCGATTCTTCTTGCACCAAGACAAACATCGAAGTGAGGTATATTGAACTTGATTTCTTTCATTGACCTTAAGATAAAAGGTATATCAAAGGCAGAGCCATAAAAAGTGATAAGATATTTATATCCAGAAATCGCATTGATTAAATTCTCATCAGTTAAATCAATATCTCGTATAAGACACCTGTAATCAAATCCATCATAAATTCCGATGAGAGTTATATAACCTCCATTTTCTGGCATTAATCCATTTGTTTCGATATCAAGACATATCGCATTTTTTTTAAAAATATCAAAAAGTCTCCAGTGCTCTCTTCTTTTTATAAAATTAGCAAAATAATTTGCATTATTATTCTCGAGTTCATTAGATGCAGATATCAGAAATTTATCATAAAGAATTTTTTTCTGTGGACTGAAGAAAGTAAGATTACTGGCATTAATGAAATCTGACCATGTGAGTATGCCTTTTTCCCACAATCTCTTCTCTATTTTTTCACCGATTCCATTTACTATACTGAATGTGTTTCTTATCATTTTTATTGTAATTCCTTAATTTTTCGAAGTCCGGCGATTGCATGTTCATTGTTAGAATCTATCTTGATAGCTTTTTCAAAAGTTCCTTTAGCTCTTAACACGAATCCAAGTTGCAAGAATATGTAACCGAGTTCTGTTAAATACTCACTATTGAATGGAGCAAGTTTCAGGGCATTATTAATAATCCTTGCAGCTTCGTTATATTTTTTGTTACCTTTCAGAGCCATCCCGAGATAAAAATGATAGTCAGGCACAGTACTGTCAAGATAAAGCGCCTGTTCAAATAATTTTATAGCTTCATCATACTTTCCTCTATTTATCGCAATGGTCCCCTCTTCATATTTTTCTCTTGCTATTTCCTTATTGCTTTTTTTCTTAATTGTATGTGAGGTTGATAAACTTTGATCATACTTAATCCGTTCATCAGATTGAGATAATACTTTATATGCTTCGGTTAAATGGGTAAAGATAGCATTCAATTTGTTCTTCACGATTTCAGTTGGCAACTCTTTATGTTTGTCTGGATGAAATTCCTTTGCAGCAGCATAATATGCTTTCTTTATCTTATCAAGAGTAGCCCATTTCTCTACTCCGAGAATACTGTAATAATCTGATGAATCTAATCTCTGATAAAGGTCTTCAATTTTATCTATAAATTCTTGATCATACTTATCTTCCTGTAAATCCGATTTTTTAATATTAATAATCCTTGCTTTTATCAATGAAAAAAGCGTTTTCATAGTATTCCGAGTTTCATAAGGAGAAATGTTAATTATTTCCTGTATACTTCGATTCCCATTAATCAGTTCTATAATGTCCTTATCCATCTTATCTAATTTTATATTATTTAAAAAATTACTTAAGTTGTGAACTGGAAGAAGGACAGTATCCACAGGCGGCAAAGAATTTTTAATATATACAATATTGCTAATTCTTTTGTAGCCATTGTAGACAATATTAGTTATATCGAGTCTGATTTTTATGATTTTGTCAGGAAGTACATGCCCATCAAAAAATATAAATTTGGCATTTTCCCATTGAAATAGGCTTAAAATGATCTCCTCAATTTGATTTCTAATAGCAGAAGTGAGTTCATCAGGCTTCAAATATCCAAGAGCGACAATAGCTGCTCCTTGACTTTTCCCGGTTCTTTTAGAAAAGTTTATCAATTGATAATACTGGTCATTTGTTATCCTTCCAGTTTTCAGCATAATCTCTATTAAGCGATCCTCTGTTTTATTGGAAGTAGCAAAAATGATGTCACCCTTTTTAAAGAATATTTTTTTTGTGATTGCTTCTTTTCTTAGCTCGAGTACTCCATTCATTTCATTCTGTTTTAAATCAAATAGTATATCATCAAGAGGGTAAACACTTAGAAGGCCGGAAATAGTTTTTCTTTCTATGCCTATTCGAAGTTTTGAGTCAATTTTTTTACACCAGATAATTTTACCGTCATCATCAATACCGAGATCCTCAATTTTGAAATGTCCCGGAGATCCCACAGGAATAGTTAATGATTCGTCAAAATAAAAACCAATACCTCTCAGTGAATAATTAATTGCCTGTAAATTATATTTTTTGCCCTCAAACAATACCTGAGTTTCTTTATAACAGTCGTATCTCTTAAAACGTCTGTTATCTCTATCTATCTCTGAAGACATTTCTAACCATTGATATTTTTTTGATAATAATAGCATATGACTAACATTAGAGCAATAAATGTAGCAGGAGCATGTTATTATTAAATATGAAAAGAGTTGTTGTTACAGGAATTGGCAGTGTAAGTCCACTGGGAAATTCATTTCATGAATCCTGGCATGCCTTGAAGCATGGTATATCTGGCATATCACAAATAGTAAGGTTTGATACCTCGGGCATGAAATGGAAGATTGCTGGAGAATTAAAAGGGTTTAATGCACTAAGATATCTTTCAAACAAAGAGATACACCGACTCGATCCTTTTGTTCACTATGCAGTAGCCTCTGCTATAATGGCATCAGAAGATGCAGGACTCTTGCTCCCCATCAGTCCTTTTTCCACAAATGAAGAAGGTACGATAGAGAATGAAAGCTCGGAACTTTTAAGAGGAGCTGGAGTTATTATTGGTTCAAGCAGGGGCGGAATATCTACCTTAGAAAGAGAAATACAAAAAACTTCGCGAATATCAGCTTATCTTATGCCTTCAACAACAATCAGCATGGCTTCTTCATTTGTTGCACAAAAACTTGGTATAACAGGTTACTGTCTCGGTATATCAAACGCATGTTCATCTGGCACAAATGCAATAGGGGAAGCGTATAGATTAATCAGGGAGGGCTATTGCAATATTGTTTTGTGTGGAGGAACTGAAGCACCAATATGCAGAATATGCATTGAAGGATATGGTAAAGCAGGTGCATTATCAAGTATAAATGATAAGACAGCAAGCAGACCTTTTGATAGAACAAGGGACGGATTTGTTATTTCTGAAGGCGCTTGTATTCTGATACTTGAGGAATATGAACATGCAGTAAATAGAGCTGCAAAAATTTATGGTGAGATTATTGGCTATTCCAATGTAACGGACGCACATCATCAAACTATACCTTTAGTTGAAGGAGAAGCACGTGCAATAAAAATGGCAATTGACAGTGCTGGATTGCATCCTGAAAATATTGACTTTATAAATTCACATGGCACATCAACATCTCTGGGCGACAGAATAGAGACAGAGGCTATAAAGATAGTTTTTGGGGAAAAAGCCTATCGCATACCAATAACTTCTGTTAAATCAATGACAGGCCACATGCTTGCTGGATCAGGTGCTATTGAGGCAGCTTTTACTCTTATGAGTATGAAAGAAAATATTATTCCTCCCACGATTAATCTGCGAGAGAGAGACGATGTTTGTGATCTTGATTATGTGACTGAGTTAAGAATTGCAGATATTAAAATTTCCATCTCACAGTCATTTGGTTTTGGTGGAGTTAATGCAGTTCTGGTTTTAAAGCGTCTGGATGTTTGAATTCTATCAATGCTTCTTGTTCGGGATTTTCCTTTTTATCTCTGTATTTAGGTGAAAAATGCATAACAACAAGGTTTCGCACATTTGCCTCTCGTGCTATTTTCCCTGTTATTCTGGCTGTAAGATGGGATCTTTTTAAAGCCCTTTCAATATCTTTATCCATAAAATATGCCTCACAGTATAATGTATCTGAATCCCTTACAAATTCTATAATTTTTCTGATATTCGCATTATCTGTTGATACATCAGTAACATACGATATCTTCTGACCTTTTGTTATTATGGTTATATCCCTTAGCTCATCGAGCATGTATGTCCTGTCAGATAATTTGAATTCTGTATCAGAACTGAGATTTTCTCTAATTGCCTTTTTTAATTCAGAGAGCCACGGGCCAACTGATAGACCCCTCTCTTTCAAGGAAACCTTATTAATATTAATATGGAAATCTTCTTCTATAGAGAAGGCAAGACATGGAATCTGATGATTTAACTGGACTGCTTTTACCGTAAAGAGCGATTCTTTTAATAGAATACCTCTGAATGGTTCAATACCGTTTTCAACTTTCTCGAAACAATTTTCAGCATGAAAACTTAAAGAAATTATTCTATCTCTATCTATGCAGAAGACCTCAATTTTAAGCGGGTATTCTTTTATAAGATTCCATGTATAACCCCTGAGTTTGCCTTCTACGCACTCAACGATGTTTGATGGGCCATAGATTCTCAAAGGTTGTTCTCTTCTCAAAAGTGCCCTGAGAAGCAAGTCAAAACCGATAAAATGGTCAATGTGGGTATGTGTCACGAAGACATCCGTTATCTTTTGAAGATCACGCGGTTTCAGTTTACTGATATCTCCTATATCAAATAGTAAAGCACGGTTTTCTCTTATAATCCTTAGGAAAAGCACAGGATCTTCAAAAGGGTTATTAACAAGTTTATGAACAAACGTAGGTTTCATGAGTGATTATATCTCATTGTGATATAATATTACCAAATACATGAAGATAGAGAGCTTAGAGACTTTTTGATTAAATCTAAGCTTTTTCTTTATATGGAGGAAACATGTCCGAGCTTCGAAAAGATCCGATATCAGGCCGGTGGGTAATAATTTCGATAGAAAGGGGTAAGAGACCAACTGATTTTGTATCTCCTTCTCAAAAGAAAAGGGGTGGATTCTGCCCTTTCTGTCCAGGAAACGAATATACAACACCAACTGAAATTATAGCATTCAGACCACCCAATACAAAACCTAATGAACCAGGATGGACATTACGGGTAATGCCTAATAAATTCCCTGCTCTTCACATATCCGGAGACTTGAATAAAACAGGAGAGGGAATGTTTGATAAGATGAATGGAATAGGTGCCCATGAAGTTATTATAGAAACCCCTGATCACATGGAAACCCTTTCAACGATGACGCTGAAGAGGGTGGAAGATGTGCTCTGGGCCTATTACCTCAGGTTAACAGATTTGAGGAAAGACCGTCGCTTTAAATATGTGTTGATTTTTAAAAATGAAGGGGATGCAGCAGGTGCTTCTCTTGAGCATTCACATACCCAGTTAATTGCTTTACCGATTATTCCAAAACTTGTTAAGGAAGAAACTGATGCATCTAAGCGCTATTATGACCTTAAGGAGAGATGTATTTTTTGCGATGTTATTAATCAGGAACTCGAGTCTAAGAAGAGAGTTGTTTATGAAAATTCACGTTATGTAGCTATTGCTCCTTTTGCTCCAAGGGCACCTTTTGAGACCTGGATATTGCCAAAGAAACATGAGTCATTTTTCTGTCCTCATGAGAATAGCTTTTCACAACTTGCTGAAATGCTTCAGATGGTATTAAAACAAATTGATAAGATACTCGATATCCCACCTTATAATTTTATATTGCACACCTCACCTTTTTATGATGAGAACAACGAATATTACCACTGGCATATAGAAATCGTGCCAAAACTGACAAAGATTGCAGGTTTTGAGTGGGGTTCAGGATTTTACATTAATCCAACTCCTCCTGAAGAGTCAGCAAAATTCATGAGGGATGCAAAGATATGAGGATACTTATAGCAACACCAGAAGCAATCCCTTATGCTAAAACAGGAGGTCTTGCTGATGTTACTGGCACATTGTGTAAGGAATTCAATAAAATGGGGCATGAGGCATATCTTATCCTGCCTCTATACAAAAAGATAAAGAATGCAAATCCTCAAATAAATAATAAAGGAATAAATATACGGGTTCCTCTGGGAGAAAGGACAATTAATGCGACAATATTTAATGATGCAAAAACATATTTTATAAGTTGTGATGAATTTTTTGACAGAGATGAATTGTATGGAACGCCAGATGGAGATTATGCTGATAATGCACGAAGATTTATTTTTTTTTCAAAGGGGATCATAGAGGCATGCAAAGCTCTTCAATTAAAGCCTGACATTATTCACTGTAATGACTGGCAGACTGCACTTGTGCCGCTTTATCTAAAACAACTCTATAAAGACGATAAATTTTTTAAAAATACTGCTACCCTGCTGACAATTCATAATATGGGATATCAGGGAAATTTCCCTGCATCAGAGATGCCTCTTATAAGCCTTGGATGGAATTTATTTACACCAGACGGCATTGAATTCTATGGGAATGTAAACTTTCTAAAAGCAGGTATAATCTCTGCAGATATTTTAAATACTGTAAGTAAAACATATTCGAGGGAAATACTTACAAAAGAACACGGCTTCAGATTAGAAGGTGTGTTGAGGACCAGGACAGATGATCTTTTCGGTATAATTAATGGTATAGATTATGATGAGTGGAATCCGTCAAACGATAAATTTATACCTGTAAATTACAATTACAATGATTTTTCTGGCAAGGCAATCTGTAAAAAAGAACTTATTAAGTTGCTTTTTAAATCTTCAGAACAAAAAGATATTCAAGCACCACTCTTAGGGATGGTTGGCAGGCTGTCAGAACAAAAAGGGCTGGATATTATCCTCGATTCTGCTGATGAACTCTTGTCTTTTCCTATAAAGCTTGTTATTCTCGGTAAAGGTGATGAGCGTTTTCATAGTAAATTACTCGAAATGGCAAACCGATATAAAGAAAAGGTTTCTATTACGATAGGATTTGAAGAATCACTCGCACATATGATATACGCAGGTGCAGATTTCTTCCTAATGCCATCAAAATATGAACCATGTGGACTCGGTCAGTTAATTGCATTTCGTTACGGTAGCATACCAGTTGCACGCAAGACTGGTGGACTTGCTGATACAATAAAAGATTATGATCCCTTGAATGTAACAGGCACTGGTTTCCTCTTTACTGATTATACATCTTCTGCGTTTCTTGATTCACTGAAAAGGGCTTTCTGTATTTACACTGATAAGGATAAAATGAACAGGATAATCAGAGAAGGGATGAAGATGGATTTTTCATGGAGAAAATCAGCAGAAGAGTATCTTACAATATATAAAAATGCCTTAAAAAAAAGAGGTGATAGAAGTTTATATAACTGATGGATATTACATATAGGCAGAAATTGGCAGAAGTCATTTTTGAACACATCCGTGACGGGATTGTGATTCTTGATAGAAATTACTTAATCATTGCAGCGAATAAATCTGTTGAGAAGTGGATAGGAAAACCTTCTTCTGAAATCATTGGGAAAAGCTGTATTGATGTATTTCATGAGAATTGCTGCCTATGCCCGCATTGTGTTGCTACAGTAACATTCGAAACAGAAAGAGTTAATATTGTTACTCAGAAGCTCAACCGAGGAGAAAATACTTATTATGCCGAGCTTTCAGCATATCCAATAACAGATGAAAATGGCAAAGTTTTTGAGAGTGTTGTTTTTATTCAGGATATTACTGATAAAATGCTCTGTCATGACGAAATTCTTAGACTTTACAATGAAGTCACACAAACAAAAGAATACATAGAGGGCATTATCGAAAATTCAGCAGATGCGATTGTAACTTCCGATTTGAATGGAATTATAACTTCGTGGAATAAGGGTGCGGATAAGATTTATGGTTTTACAAAAGAAGAAGCGGTGGGTAAATTTTTACCTTTTGTTCCTGATTTCCTTATTGATCCTGAATGGGAGAACAACAAAAGGATTAGGAATGGTGAAGTAATCAAGAGAATTGAGACATTCAGAAAGCGTAAAGACGGAACGATTATAACCGTAAGTTTGACTCTTTCTCCCATTAAAAATGCAGCAGGAGAAGTTATTGGTATCAGTGGAATTTCCAGAGATATATCAGAACTGAAAGAAGTTGAAAATGAATTAATACGTAGAAATCAGGAGCTATCAAGGCTCTTCTTTATCAGTTCTGCAATGAGAGGAACGCTTGAACTGGAAAAATTGCTCAGGATGGTTCTTACTGCCGTGACAATGGGAGACGGACTCGGCTTTAATCGTGCAATACTCTTTCTTGTTGATGATAAAAGGAATTTGCTGAAAGGAGCAATGGGTGTAGGACCTACAAATCCTGCCGAAGCAGGACAGATATGGGAAAGTCTTTCTATAGAAAAGAAGACTTTATCTGATATCATGCATGAGATTGAAGTTGGACCTTCAAGAAAAGATTCTAACTTTGACAAACTCAGCAGCAGTATAGAAATACCATTATCAGAACAAACAATTTTAACCATGGCAGTAAAAGAAAAGAGCAGTTTTAATGTTAAAAATGTTAATGAGGAACCTTTATCCGATGCTGTCCTTATTCAGAAGTTAGGAACACAGGCATACGCTACTGTTCCTCTTATATCACGAGATAAAGTAATCGGAGTGCTATGGGTAGATAATTATTTCAATAATAAGCCTATTCTTGAAGAAGACATGAGATTTTTAAATGCTTTTTCGAACCACGTTGCAGCAGCTATTGAGAACGCACGGCTTTTTGAACAGGTGCGGTTAACAGAACAGGAGCTTGAGAATATTTTTGAATCCATTTCAGATATGGTCTATTTCGTAAATTCTGATTATGTAATAAAGAGTATAAATAAAGCAGTGAGCAAGAAATTAGGAAAATCATCAGAGGAAATAATCGGTAGGAAATGTTATGAGATATTTCATGGTTCGAATGAGCCCTGGATAAATTGTCCACATCAAAAGACAGTTGAAACAGGAAAGGCTTCGGTAAACGAAATTGAAGATGAATATCTTGGAGGAACATTTATTACATCAAGTTCACCTATATTTGATATGTCAGGGCAATTTATAGGGACGGTAAATGTTGTTAGAGATGTAACAGAAATGAAAATTCTACGAGAAAAGCTTGTTAAAACTCAGAGGATGGCTGCCCTCGGAGAAGTAGCAGCAAGGGTAGCCCATGAAATCAGAAATCCTCTAATCTCATTAGGTGGTTTCGCACGAAGACTTACAAAAAATCTTGATGGAAATCTAAAGGATTATGCTGACATTATAGCAAAAGAAGTTTTACGACTTGAGGGCATACTTAACGAGATTCTCAGTTTTGTAAAAGAGGTAAGAATTTCAAAGGAAACAATCAATTCACAGAAACTTATGGATGATGCTCTGTCTGTTATACAGTCTGAGATAGATGAAAAGCATATTAACATTGTGCGTAATTATGAACAGTCGGCTGAAGTTTTTGTTGATCCAAACAGGTTTAAGGAAGCGTTGCTGAATATTTTAAAGAATGCAGTTCAAGCTGTAAGTGCAGATAGCTCAATTTTTGTAAAGACATATACAAAAAATGGATTATGTGTTTTCGAAATAAACGATACTGGCACAGGAATAAGCGAAGAAAATATGCCTTTCATTTTTGATCCATTTTTTACAACAAAAGAGAGCGGTACAGGACTTGGTCTTGCGATTACAAACAGAATAGTCGAAGAGCATGGTGGCACTATAAATGTAGAAAGTAACCTTGGAAAAGGCAGCACCTTCAGAGTTTTCATCCCTTTAGCTGAATATTGCGAAAAAAAGTTTTAGAAAAAGGAGGAAAAGATGAAAATACTTGTAGTTGACGACGACCTGCATATCCAGAGACTTTATAAAGAGGAATTTGAGGACGAGGGCTATGATGTTGTTGTTGCATCAAATGGACAGGAGGCTCTGGAAAAGTTTGATACAGAGTCCCCCGATATTGTTACACTCGATATCTTGTTGCCAGATATAGACGGTATACGTCTTTTGCGGCAGATGAAAGAAAAGAAACCTAAAGTCCCTATTATAATGTCAACCGCATATGATTACAGAGACGATTTTGCTGTATGGGCTTCTGAAGCATATATAGTAAAATCATCGGATTTGAATGAATTAAAGTCAATGATTAAAAAATTACTTGAGAAACAATAATGTCAAAAAAGATATATCTTGAAAGCACACCTTTACATGAAGCACTTTCATTATGGCTTTCGAAAATTGAAGAAGCAAGTATTTTAAAGACTCGTAAAGAAGAAGTTATAAAGGTTATTGAATCACTCGGAAGAGTTACATCTGAAGCCATAAATGCAAAAATATCTGCACCTTTCTACCATTCTTCTGCAATGGACGGCTATGCTGTTCGATTTACTGATACCTTTGGTGCTACTGAGCGTAAACCAAAACGTCTTAAGATTGGCGAAGAAGCTGTTTATGTTGATACAGGTGACCCGCTTCCTGATGGTTTTAATGCAGTTATCATGATTGAAGATGTAAATATTATCAGAAATCAGGATTCAGGATACAACAATCAAAAGTTAAATGAAAAAAATCCGCCTGAATTCATAGAGATAATTTCACCAGCAACTCCATGGCAGCATATAAGGGTTATCGGTGAAGATATAATAGAGACAGAATTGATACTTCCTGAGAATCAAAAGATAAGACCTATTGATATAGGTGCAATGCTTGCCGGCGGGCATGTAGAAATAAAGGTAAGAACAAAACCAAAGGTTGTTATTATTCCGACTGGGACAGAACTTGTTGAGACAGGAAAAGATTTGAAAAAGGGCGATATAATTGAATTCAATTCAAGAATACTCAGTGGCCTTGTTTCTGAATGGGGAGGTGAACCAATTAGACATCAAATTGTTCCTGACAGGCTCGAAGAACTAAAAGAAGCTCTTGTTAATTCGATCGATATATGCGATTTTGTTGTTGTGAATGCAGGTTCATCATCAGGATCAGAAGATTTTACTGCGCAAGCTATAAAAGAACTCGGAGAGATAATTTTGCATGGTGTAAGCATAAAACCTGGAAAGCCAGTTATTTTAGGATTAATAAAAGGAAAGCCTGTTCTCGGTATTCCTGGATATCCTGTATCTACATACATAACTTTTAATCTATTTGCTAAACCACTTATATATAAACTGCAGGGACTTGAAATGCAAAAGCCTGAAATCCTTAATGCAAAATTATCACGTCAGATTGCATCAACTCTTGGGAATGAGGAATTTGTCAGGGTAAAAGTTGGAAAGGTTGGTAATCAATTTATTGCAACTCCTATAAGTCGTGGGGCTGGAGTCCTGATGTCACTCGTTCGTGCTGATGGTTTTGTTCAAATACCTGCAATGTCAGAGGGTATAGGGGCAGGGACAGAAATTAGAGTTGAACTGATGAGATCAAGAGAAGATATCGAAAATACAATTGTTTGTATAGGAAGTCATGACAATACACTTGATATTCTTGCAAATACACTCAAGAAAAGGTATCCAAGATTTTCACTATCATCAGCTCATGTCGGTTCAATGGGCGGATTAATTGCATTGAAGAGAAAGGAGGCACATATTGCAGGAACACATTTGCTTGACGAAGAAACTGGAGAGTATAATGTTCCTTTTATCAAAAAACTTTTAAAAGATATGAAAATTGTTCTTGTAAATCTTGTTTACAGAGAGCAAGGCCTTCTTGTTCTAAAAGGAAATCCTAAGAATATAAAAGGTTTTCATGATCTTATAAGAAATGATGTTGTTTTCATTAATAGACAGGCTGGTTCAGGGACAAGACTACTAACAGACAAATGTCTTAAAGAGCTATCTATTAACCCCAGAGATGTTAATGGTTATGAACATGAAGAGTATACACATATGGGTGTTGCTTCAGCAGTATTAACAGGGGTTGCAGATACAGGGCTGGCAATTCTTGCTTCTGCAAGGGCACTCAATCTTGAATTCATACCTGTTGCAAAAGAGCGATATGATATTGTAATTCCTGCAGAATTTTATGAGACAGAAATGCTTCAGCGTCTAATAAAAATTATACAAGAAGACGCTGAATTCAGAAATATGGTGCTCAGTCTTGGAGGATATGATATTTCGGACATGGGTAAAATTATCTTTGAGTCTTGAATATTAATTATCCATCATTATTTGGTTTTTCATCATCAACTTTATCAATAACTCTTTTTGCCCCAATGAATCTCTTTAAATAATAGGGTGCATCAATACTATCTATTGTTACCTTCTTCTTTTTTGAGGAAGCATGAATAAATAAATTGTTTCCAAGATAAATTCCTACATGTGAAGGGAATGAAGCATATGTTCTGAAGAAAACAAGATCGCCAATAGAAAGGTCTTCTTTATCAACAGGCTCTCCTTTTGTAAACTGTTCTCTTGCAGAACGTGGAAGATCTATGCCAATCAGACTATATACCTTCTTAACATAAGCTGAGCAATCGATACCAAGGATACTATTACCGCCAAACCTGTATGGTATATCCAGCATTTTTTTTGCAAAAAGCATAAGACGTTCTTTTATGCCAATATCTTCAGATATTTCTGATAAATGTATTTCATCATCTGTTTCTGCTTGAGAAATGATTGTATCATACTTTTTGGGTAAATCAGTTGCTTTTTCCTGCTCGAGCAATATTTTCTGCCCTGGTTTCAGCAAATCTGTTTCAAAATTGTTTATATCCTTTAATTCATCGATATTAACCTTAAATCTTTTTGCAATCTTATAAATAGTATCACCTTTTCTGACTGTATATACTTTTGTTTTTGTTTCTTTTACAACAAGTTTTTTGCCAATTTTTAATCTCGCAGAACTTAAGTGATTGAGTTTTTTTAATTCATTTACAGAAACACCATATCTTTTTGATATTGAAGTAAGTGTATCACCTTTTATCACTACGTGGAACAGAGCGTCTTCAATATAATTAGTAACTTGAGTTTTATTCTGAATATCTTCTTCCTTATGTTTACTGGATAAACTGATTTTTTTTGCAGTTTTGATACTATTAGTAGGTATGATTATTTTTACACCAGGTTTAAGTTTCCGTGGTTCGATGTTATTTATTCTTAGAATGTCTTCTGTTTTAACATTGAATTTTTTTGCAATTCTTGCAGGATTATCTCCTTTTTTAATAACATAAGTCTTATCAGCATAGCTATATTCTGTAATGAAAAGTGATAGCAAAAAAGTGGTCAATAAAATAAAAAACCATTTCATGCTATAACCTCCTTGTATTAAGCTGCTTCTTCTCGGACTACTTCTTTCAACGTTGGTAATTCTGTTAAATCCTTTAGTCCGAAGTATTGTAAAAATTCTCTTGTGGTTCCATATAAAAATGGCCTTCCTGGTGCTTCTTTGCGCCCCATAATCTTAATTAGCCTTTTCTCATGGAGAGTTCGTATAGCGCTATCAGAATTAACACCCCTTATCTGTTCAATTTCTGCCCTTATGATAGGCTGTTTGTAAGCAATAATAGCGAGTGTTTCAAGAGCAGGTAGTGACAATCTGGTAGAAATATTAATATTCTTAAACTTTTTAATCCATTCTGAACATTCCTGACTGGTAACCATCTGATATCCCTGAGCAATCTCGACTATCTGTAAACCTCCTCTTTTCTCTCTATAGTCCATAATAAGTTCTTCAAGTAGCCTCTTTATTTCAGCATGTGGCAATTCAATAACTTCATTAATAGATGAGAGCGTAAGTGGTTCTCCCGAAAGAAACAAAAGCGCCTCAATGACTGCTTTTCCTTCTCTGTCTTCCATAATCAAAACAATTAAAATATACCAGAAAATAGTTAAATTTGCAATTATTTTCTTATTCAATGTCATATTTCCACCAATCTTGCAATATTTTTCGATTTTGTTTTTTCAATCGAGTTCTATCATAACCTTTCTTTCCTTTCTTTGATGCTACAGGATGGTTTCTAAGTTTCAAGGCTGCTTCAAGAGGTAGGCGGGCTTTCAGTTTTTTCTTTGAAACTTTTTTTGATATTTGTCGTTTAACCATATTTCATAAATTTATATCTAAATGGTATCTAAATTGCAATAATTTATAGTTATGTTTAAATTTAATTAATCATTTGCTATAATTATTGTTAAAAAATTATATGTGATTAAAACATGATTCTTTATGATTCTGTTACATTGAATTCTTACTTACTATGAAAGGATTTATAAATTTATAAATGGAAAAGAAAAACCCGGCAAACTTAATGATTGTTGATGATGAAAATGAATCTTTAAAACCACTATGTGAAATTATTTCAAAATGGGGTTATGTTGTGACAGGCTTTACATCTGGGAAAGATGCAATTGAATTACTAAAAGATTATACTTTTGATCTGCTTCTTATAGACCTTGTAATGCCTGAGATGGATGGAATTGAACTTCTTAAAGCAGCGATTGAGATAGACCCATATATTGTTGGAATTATTATTACAGGTAAGGGCACAATTCAAACCGCTGTAAAAGCTATGAAGGCTGGAGCTTTTGATTATGTATTGAAACCATTAGATATGTTGATGCTTAAGCAGATTCTAACACGTGCACTTGAGGTCAGAAGGCTTAGAGTAGCAGAGAGTAAATATCGTTCTATATTTGAAAATGCAATAGGTGGAATTTATCAGACTACTCCAGAAGGAAGTTGTATAACTGCTAATGCTGCCTTAGCTTCTATTCTTGGTTATGATTCTCCTGATGAATTGATTGAGAATGTCAAAGATATAGGACAATTATATGTTGAACATAACCGTCGTTCTGAATTCGTAGAACTAATAGAAAAAAATTCTGTTGTAACAGGATTTGAATCACAAGTATATCGTAAAGATGGTAGCAAAATATGGGTCTCTGAAAATGCTCATGCAGTATATAGTAAAAATGGAAACCTTCTTTATTATGAAGGTATTGTTGAGGATATTACTAAACGCCGAGAAGTAGAAGAGGAATTAAAATGCTCACGTGAACAATTAAGAAATCTTTCTATACATTTACAGACTGCTATTGAAGAGGAACGAAAGTATATTGCTCGAGAGATTCATGATGAATTGGGTCAGATTTTGACCGCACTTAAGATAGATTTATTCTGGTTAAACTGCAAGATGCCAAAAGACAATAAGAATCTCGTTTCAAAAACGAGATTTATGTGTGAATTGATTGATACTGCTATAAAAACAATACAAAAAATTTCATCGGAGATAAGGCCTGGAATTCTTGATGATCTTGGCCTTTCATCAGCAATTGAATGGTATTCTGCTGACTTTCAAAATAGGACGGGAATAAAATGCGAGCTTTTTTTGGATACGAACGATTCAACATTAGACCATGATATTTCAATAGCTATCTATCGGATTGTTCAGGAAGCATTAACAAATGTAGCACGTCATGCACGTGCTACGAAATTAAGTATAAATATGACAGAGGTGGAAAATAAAATCATTATAAAAATCACGGATAATGGTATCGGTATAACCGAGGAACAGATTTCTAATCCAAAATCTTTTGGACTTACAGGAATAAGGGAGCGTGTTCATCTTCTTAGGGGAGAAGTAAAAATCAAGGGTATCCCAAATTTAGGGACAACCATTTATATTAATATTCCATTAACAGAGATATAAAATGATTAAAATACTTATTGCCGATGATCATGCAGTAGTTCGTGAAGGATTGAAACAAATTATCTCCGAAGTTTCTGATATGGTTGTTGCCGGTGAAGCAAAAGATGGTCTTGAAGCGATTAAGAAAGCTTCAGAAAATGTTTATGATGTTGTTCTTCTCGACATTGCAATGCCTGGTAAAAATGGACTTGATGTATTGAAAAAATTGAAGAGTAAAAATCCAAAACTACCTGTATTAATGTTAAGCGTTCATCCTGAAGAGCAATATGCTATTAGGGCGCTTCGAGCAGGTGCTTCCGGTTATCTTACAAAAGAAAGTGCCCCTGAAGAATTGGTTCGTGCTATCAGAAGAATTTCAATGGGAGGTAAATACCTCAGTGCCTCACTTGCTGAGAAATTAGTTATAGAATTGGAAGAGAATGAACAAAAGCCATGCCATAAGTTACTATCCGACAGGGAATTTCAGGTCATGTGTATGTTTGCTTCAGGAAAAACAACTAAAGAGATAGCAGAGGAATTATCATTGAGTATACAAACCGTTAGTACTTATAAGTCTCGAATACTTTATAAGATGAAAATGAATACTATTGCAGATGTTATCCGATATGCAGTTAAATTAGGATTAGTAGAATAATGTAGTAAAAATACTACAAAAACAAATCAAAGTTTAACGATAGTTTTTCCTTCCTGAAATTGTTACTTTTAATTAAATGTATAAGATTTCTAAAAATATCAGGAGTTATTCTATGGTAAAAACACAAAGAGGTGAAATTATTATTTTAAGTGATAATCTTAATTATATGTCATCCTTAAGTGGAATTTTAACGGAATCAGGATATTTTAACGTAGGTTTCACATCAAGTATGGAGATACTGAATATATTAGAGAATAAATCTTTTAATATTCTTTTAATTGATATTGATACCCCAGAATTTGATTATATGACCTTCATAAATCAGGTTATGGCCATAGACCCTTATATTAGCTGCATTATAATTACAAAACAGGAAAGAATTCATAATGCTATTGAGACTATGAAAGCAGGGGCTTTTGATTATATATTAAAACCATTCAACCTTGAAGTGCTGTTTAAGACTCTTTCTAATGCAATAAAAGTGCAAAAAATAAAGAAAGAAAAGGATATGTATCGTTCCATCTTTGAACACTCCATTGAGGGCATTTATCTCATGAAGCCTGACCATAAATGTATTGCTGCTAATCCAGCGCTGTCCAATATATTAGGTTGCCAATCTCCAGAAGAACTTTTGGTTGATTTTAATAGTATAAGATGCAAAATGAGTGTTATGACTGATCGATATGAAGAATTTAAACGGTTAATGCAAAAAAATGATATTATTTCTAATTTTGAATCACAGATTAATTGTAATAATGGAGATATTAAATGGATTTCTGAGAATGTAATTGCGATACGTGACAGTAAGGGCAATATAATTTACTATAGAGGAACAATAGAGGATATAACAGAGAAAAAATATGCTGAGGAAAAACTGCGTGAAAGTGAATTGCGATTCAGGAGTTGTGCAGAAAGATTGGCACAAAATGCAGATGAATTTCTCAATATAATAGATGATATTTGTGAATCATATAAAGAAATGGAAAATATTTTTGTCTGTTTCGCTAAAACAATAGTAAACACGTTTGTTGAAAAAAATATTTGGGAAAAGGGGCATTCAGAACGTGTGGCTATTTATACTGAAAAAATTGCAAGAGAAACAGAACTTGATGAACTACAGATAAAAAAGCTCTGCCTTGCAGCACTGCTTCATGACATAGGTACTACCTGTATTGCAAAATCTGTTATAGAAAAACCGACTCGGTTGTCAGACAAGGAATTCGAAACGATAAAGCAACATCCAGTACATGGTGCAATTTTATTAGAAAAAATTAAAAAGATGGACGACATTGTGCCGTTAATCAAATATCATCATGAGAGAATCGATGGAAAAGGTTATCCTGAAGGATTGAAAGGGGAAGAAATCCCTATTGGTGCAAGGATACTACATATTGCTGAATCATTTGATTCAATGACTTCTGACCGTCCATATAGACCTGCCTTAGGCAAAGAATATGCTTTCTCTGAACTGAAGAGATGTAATGGGTTACAATTTGACCCAGAAATTGTAGAAATTGCTCTAAGGGTTCTATAAAATACCCTTTAACCCAAATAATGCAGACATTGCTCGAAAATTTCTTTAACTCGATATGATTATTAAATTATCCATTTAATCTAATGACAATATAATTACTTCCTAAACATTAAATCCTGCTAAAAAGTTTTCGGCTTATAATGCTTTTGATGTTTATATGTCTGTCTGGTAATATAGTCTATTGTAGTTTATTGTTAAAATAAATCTTATCATTTATGAAAAGACTTGTTATAAAAATTGGCAGCAATATCCTCGCTGATATTAATGAGGGTCTTGATACAAAACGAATTTCCTCTATTGCATCAGATATTGCTCAACTGCGCGAGAAGGGATATCATTGTGTGATTGTTTCTTCTGGTGCGATAGCTGCTGGGATGAAAAAGCTTGGATTAAAAGAAAGGCCAAGAGATATAAAAATGAAACAAGCAGCAGCAGCTGTTGGCCAGAGCAGTCTGATGTGGGCTTATGAAAGAAGTTTCGGAGGATTTCAGATAAAAGTTGCTCAGGTATTACTCACGCAAGATGACTTTGCTGACAGAAAAAGATATATAAACTCAAAGAATACCCTTCTTGCCTTGATTTCTTATAACGTCATTCCTATTATAAATGAAAATGATACAGTTGCAACTGACGAAATAAAATTTGGAGATAATGATCGTCTTGCTGCCTTAGTTGCAAGTATGGTCGAAGCAGAGAGACTTATAATTCTTTCAGATGTAGATGGCCTTTATACAGAAGATCCGAAACATTCTTCTAAGGCAAAACTTATTGAATGTGTAGAAGAGATAACAACTGATCTTGAGAGAAGGGCAGGGGGATCTGGAAGTATTGTAGGAACAGGTGGAATGTATTCAAAAATTCTTGCAGCAAAATGGGCAATTAATCATGGTATTATTGTCCATATTATAAATGGGAAAAAGAATGGTCTTCTGTTATCTCTTATGCAAGGTAAACATTCTGGTACTATATTTAAACCAAAAGAGGAAAAGTTGTCCTCAAAGAAGGGATGGATTGCATATAGCAGTCGGACGAAAGGAAGTGTCGTGATAGACGATGGTGCAGTAAAGGCATTAGTCAGTGGTGGAAAAAGTCTTCTGCCATCTGGCATTTTGTATATTAATGGTGATTTCGAGACAGGAGATTCAGTCTATTGTATTGATATCAAAGGGAACCGCATTGCAAAGGGTCTGATCAATTATTCATCTTCAGAGATTGAGAAGATAAAAGGTAGAAGGTCAAAAGAAATCGAAGAAATTTTAGGTTATAAATATTCTGATGAAGCAATACACAGAGATAATCTTGTTTTATTGTAAATATTTTTTATATCGGGACATTATCTTAATTGAAATAGCATTTTGTAGGTTAAATAATTTCTAAGGGTGATGATATTGTTTGCGTTTGATTTTCATTCGAAATTGAAATTATTAAAGTTGTATCGCTTTTTGGTATTTTCTCTGGTATTTTAAACTTGAATTTTGCAATATGAGTTCCCTGTTTTCTGTAAACCTCTCTTTCAGCTTGGCTTAATATTCCTTCTTTTTCGTTAAAAAGAACTCTTTTTTCAATCAACTTTATTTTTTCTTTCTCCAATGGTGCAAGAACTGTATACTGAAATTTTACAACAACTGTTGAATAAGGAGCTATTTTTTGTGGAGAAATCGAAAGCGTCTCAGCAACAAGCTTTATCTCCCCATCTTTCAATTTATATTTATTCAAAGCATCTTCCCTTGATTCAATCTGTCTATCATATGTATCAACAATTAACACACCTATTGCTGATCCCCACATCCCACCCAATACAGCTCCAATCCCATTGCCTGAAATGATTCCGCCTACTATAAAACCTCCGAGTGCTCCTGCTCCCATTCTCCTGTTATTTTCTATAAGATAAGCGCACCCGCAAAGATAAAATACTAATAAAAAAATGATAACCATAATGGATATAGCCTTTCTCATAAACTCTAATCTCGATGTAATCTACTTTATTTATTATCGAGGTCTGTTAGGCCTTTATATTCAAAGTATTTACATTTTTTTATTGGGGAGAGAAAGATGTCATTCTTGCTACATAAACCTGCCTCTCCCCGAGCTGACCCATATGCAGAACTTAAAGCATTCAAACCAGGAAATATCTTCTCAAGCCAGACCGCATTATTGTTAAAATATTTACAGTCTCTGCAAGTGAATTCCATTTCTATTTTAATATCCTGTCATAGTTTTATTTATCCAATAATCACCAAGTATTATTACAGAGAGGATAAATCCAAGAACAACATTTACTGCTACACCAATAGTAAATGCCCAGAAAGGTTTTTTACCAGCTGCTGCGAGTTCTCTGAATCTTGTTGTAAGCCCGATGCTTAGAAAACAGAAAATAAACGTCCATGACCTGAGGCTTTTTATAGGTTTAATCAATTCAGGCTTGATTATCTTGTTGTAATCATCCAATGAATATCCTGAAGCGATAATTGTGATAATCACAGAAGCAAAGAAAAAACCGAGCACGAATTTTGGAAATCTCCACCAGATTTCCGATATATTTGGTTTTGTCCCTGTCTCGTCCCTTTCCCATTTAATGCAAGCAATAACTGCAAACATAAAAGACCAAATACCAAGCCATATATCCCTTCCTATAACTTTCATAAGAGTAAAAGCTCTTATAGCTGGCTCTTCATTCCCGACCATGTTACCATATGCGACTGCAGCAGCAAAACCTGCAGCGTCTGCAAATTCAGATGAACCTACCCATGCTCCAACAGGTGCAGGATGCAAATTTAGCAATTTTGAGAAATATGGAATGAAAAAAATCATTACGATTGCCCATATAGTTACAAGAGCTATAGCGACCGAAACATGCTCTTTCTTAGCTTTTACAGCTCCTCCTACTGCGATTGCTGCCGAAACTCCGCATATAGCCCCTCCAACACCGAGAACAGCACCAAATCTTCTATCAAGTTTGAATATTTTTGTTGCAACAAAAAAAATAGTTAAACAGGTGAAAACAGAAATAATGGTTGCTTGTAAAAATGCAACAGGTCCAGCCCATATTATCAAGGTAAAAGGAAGCGTAGCTCCTAAAAGCACAATACCAGTCTTAATATAATATTCGACTCTGAAACCTGAATCCATCCATTTAGGTAGCTTAATGATATTTGAAATTAGCAACCCGAGTAAAAGGGCAACCAGAGGAGCTTCAAAACCATATGAACTTAGTGGCTTATATTCGCCTATAATGAATGTTATTATTGATAGGATATAAAGAAAAATAAATGAAGGAATATATTCAGATTGTTTGAAACCGAGTATTTTAGTACTTATGCTAAATATTATTATCCATATAAAAAATTGAAGCACATACCAGCCGAATTTTGAAGAAAAGTGCTCACTTAATTTATTAAAGTCTGTCCATTCAGGTGGAAGAACACTTAAGGATTTTAGAAATGGACTTCCGGAATAGAAGAATAAAATAGCAGCGATTACTATTCCAAGACCAAGATATATAGCCCACCAATCCTCTTTTAGATAGAGTTCCTTCCATCCCATTGGCTTTTTTTGTTCTTCCATAAATATCCTCCTTTCTAAAAATTATTTATTTGAAAATAGGTTATCTCTGTTATTATTAAAAGTCAATACTGAAATATAAACTTAGGTGCGAATGAGTACCATTGCCACAAAACGACTTAAGAAAGCACAAAAAGAAACGTCAATGATTTTAATACTTATTGGGTAGCGTAGAAAAACTTCCGCACCATAAAAGATACTGGTTATTACCTGATCTTTATAAAGGGAAAAGGTCTGTCGAAAGGATGCTAAAAAGCATATATACCAATAATGGAGCGGGCGACGGGATTTGAACCCGCGACCTTCAGCTTGGGAAGCTGACACTCTACCGCTGAGTTACGCCCGCAAATCAAGTGGTTACAAATTAAATTATTATAACAAGTAACGTAAGAATTTTAAAAGAAATCATCCCTAAGACAGTATGAGGAGCTTAACCATGCAGAGCTTAAAAGAAACATTACTAAGTGACAAAATAAACTTAACAAAAAAGGAAAATAATTTCGTTTAGATTTTTACATGAGGCAATATAGAAAATGGGATGTGTCCCTATTATTCAAGAAATGAATTAAAATTAGAAGATTTTGCGATTGTATCAAAAAGTTATTGTGAGTTAGATAATACTGTGTATGGATTTATGTTATGAAAAAATACAGGCTTTCATTATAAATTTGGCTGGTGGTTGAATATAATTGTACAAAAAATTGTAAATTTATATATAGAGTTGATTATTATGAAATATTTTAATTGCAAGAGGAAGAAGGTTTTTGTAAAAATTAAATGAAATGTAATAAATATAAGTAAAAATAAGAGATAACACTTTGTAAAGATTTAAGTTGTTTTGATTCTTGATGATAGGTTTATTATGATATTGAAGATTTTTAAATTTATAGAAGAGAAGGTAGTAAGGGATTAGCAGTTTGATGATGAGATTAAAAATTCAAGATTCAAGACTTGACTCCAAGAACAATTCTTTTATAAGGAGCTGTAATGAAAAATGACATTGAGGAAATCAAAAGGCATTTTAAATTAGTTGCAGAATCATTGAAGACAAAAATTCAATTTATAGCAGAGGGAGTCACTACTGTTGATGATAAACTTGAACGTTTCCGCAAAGAAGTCAAAAAAGAATTTGCAGAATTAGAGGTAAAAGGAGCGTTTTTCCATGCATAAAGAAGCGATAAGATATTTAGAAAATGCTAAGGAAATTTTAAGAAAGGCCTCAATTGAAGACAATACATATACTGATATAAAAACAGTTCAAGAGGCATGTGGCACTGCCTACCTCGCAATACTAAAAGCTATAGATGAATATTTAATAAATCGAGGAGTAGATTCAAAAGACTTACCACAATCTATTGAAGGTTACAGAGAAATGATTAGAAAGCACCTATCAGTTCATAACGGAAAGCTTACAAGAGAATTTGAGAAATTGTACAAAGCCTTACATATAGCTGGATATTACAGAGGTCTTTTAGAAGATGTCAATATGGTAAAAGACGCACTTAAAGCTGCTAAGTCCTTTATAGATAAAATTAAGTAGTGCTTCCGAAGTGTAAATTTTCACGGCGTGTGTAATTTCCCCTCTATTAAGAGGGGTGCAGGGGCGTGTAAGAGTGTGATTTCCCTATCAATATCTTGACCCCGTTTAAATAGTTAGACTCGTTAATTCTACCTGATAGAGCAAAGAGGCATCTTTTAGGTAAATTATTTTGTAATTATCAAAAATCTTTTTTCTTAGAAGAGGAGAAGCGGTTTCAATATCTACAAGATCGATTAGATTTAGGTTATAATAAGTTTATGCAAATCACAAAGATTGATTTAAGAAAATATAAAAAGTATTGGAAAGAGGAAGCACTACGGTCTGAAGTCAAAAAAGAAAAGTTGCGTAAGGATGCTTTAAAAACCGCTGAAAGACTCAAGGATATTCTCATAAAGAATTTTTCTGTGAAAAAAATTGTAATATTCGGATCTGTTTTGCAAAAAGGTGACTTTGATGAAAATTCAGACATTGATCTTGCCGTTGAAGGTCTTCCCAAGAATGCTTTTTTCACAGCACTTGCACGTCTTATTATGGAGAGCCCTTTTGAAGTTGATTTGAAACCTATCGAAGATACAAGTGATTTACTCAGAAAGAGAATTTCACAAGGAAAGATTCTCTATGAAAAAAGAAATGATTCCTGAACTAATTTCAGAAATAAAAGATGAACTTCTACTATTAGATAAATTAGCAAATGACATTATAGAAACCGCTGATAAAATACCTCCGTCCAACCCGGAAAAAAAAATTTATGAAGAAAGTCTTGCCCTTAAACTGCATAATTTTTATACAGGATATGAACGTATTTTTCAGAAAATAGCAGATGAACTTAACGTTGGGGTTCCACATTCATGGGACTGGCACAAGAGATTACTAAAAAGTATGTCCCTTGAGATAGAAAACATAAGACCTCCAGTAATATCGAAAGATACATCGAAACTTCTTGAAGAATATCTTGCATTCAGGCACGTTATAAGAAACATATATGGATTTGAAATAGATAGTGAAAGATTGACAAGTCTTGTAGAGAAAATATATGGAACCCACGAACGATTAAGAGAGGAGATTAACAGTTTTATTCGTTTTTTAAAAAAGCTTGTAGAGTAGTTTGTTGCATATGTTTTATGTGAGTAACTGAAAATTTATTGATAAGAAATAATATTATATGTGTGATCCCATATGTAAAGATTTAAGTTTTTGATTCTTGGTGAGAAGTTTATTATGATATTGAAGATATTTAAGTTAATAAAAGAGGGGAATAAGGGGTTAGCAATTTGGATATGGAGTTAGAAATTCAAGATTCAAGACCTAACCCCCAAACTTTACAATAAGGATTATGAGGAACGAGGACAAGAAGGAAAGTAAAGGGTTTATAGAAGACAATTTAATTGTACAAGAGTTGGCGAAATATGATTTTATTGTATTTGCACTTCTATTTGGCTCTTTTGCTGAAAACAGAGCAATGCGCGTAAGCGATATTGATATAGGTATTTACACAAATCGAACTGTTTCTCTCTTGGAGATTGGTGCGGTAGTAACCCGTATTGAAAAAATAGCTAACACGAAAGTTGATATAATAATTTTGAATAACTTATACAAAAAGAAATCTGTTCTCGCATTTGAGATAGTATCAAAGGGGCGATTAATTCTGTGCCATGATCAAGAGAAATTTATAGGGTTTAAAAAGAATACCTTCTTGTATCATCTTGATACAGCGCCGTTAAGATATACTGTTGATGAAAGTTTCAGAAAGCGGCTCAGTGAGAAGCGCTTAGGGGAAAGAAATTATGCTGGAACGGCTTAAATTACTTGAAGAAAATATTAAAGAACTTCTGGAATTTAAAAAGAGAATTTCACTTGAGGATATTCAAAGTGACAAATATAAAGAATGGGCATTGAGATATGGATTTGTCGAAACAATTCAGATAGTGATAGATATTGCATGCCATCTGGTCAGCAAATATAATCTCGGTAATCCCTCCACGTACTCAGAATGCATTGAGCTTTTACAAAAGTATAGTTATATTGATGAGAATTTAACTGTTAAACTCCTTGGTATGGTTGGTTTAAGGAATATACTCATTCACGAGTATCTCACCGTAGACAAAAGCAAACTATACGATTTATTAAACAACGTTGATGATATCCGTCATTTTATTCAAAAAATAAAAGATTTAATCTAAAGGCTATAAAGCATGAAAAGGATATGGAATAACATGCCTGAAGTAACAAAGTAACATAGCAGCTAATTTGGAGATTACAAAAAAGGTATTTATTGTGTCGGTTGTTATTTTTCCTTGAAATTTTAAGGGTTTTTAGGGTTAAATGAAATAAAAACAAAAAATTTTTATGGATAATTCCAAAAACAAAAATTTAGCTTTTTTAGCTTTAGCCATAAGAAATCTATTCACAAAAATATTTATACATCTAGTTCAAATACAAGAAAACAGTTTTTTAGTCAACTCTCAAAGCTCCCTTGCAATTCAGAAATACAAGGGGTTAAGAGTTTATTTAGTATTTTTATTGTAAAAGTGGAAATAGTTATTGTAAAAATTTAATTTATAATTAAGTAAGACTAAGAGTTAACACCTTATAAAGATTTGAGTTATTTTATTTTTTATGAAAGGTTTATTGTGATATTGAAGATTTTTAAGTTAATAAGAGAGAAGGTGGTAAGGGGTTAGCCGTGTGGTGATGAGATTAGAAATTCAAGATTCAAAACCTGACCCCATGCCCATGTAACTATCTGCAACCAATAAAGAAAGAAATAACGGGTGCGAATGAAGTATCATGCATAATCATTATGGTAAAAAAAATAATATTTTTTCGATAGGAGTTGTTTTCTCTTGACAAAGGACCTTTTAATGGGTGACCCCTAAATTGATGCTCTATCAATATAGTATTTGATTTTGCTATTTAGAACTTAGTTTAATGTTTAAAGATATTAAGATCGATATAATTTTACCACCAGGCAGGCATTCTTGGAATTTAAAACAAGGCTGGGAATATAATTTGAAGAAACTGGGTGTTTTAAATAAAGCTTTTTATGTGAATAAATTGACAGAGAGTTTAATTTTTGAATATATATCTAATCCATCTTCTGATATGATTATTTTAATGGGAGGTGATCATCATCTTTATTTTTTACATGATTCTGATTACAAGAAAGATTTATGGCATAAAGTCAAAATACCTACAATTGTTTTTTGTTATGAGTCGATATTAGAATCAAAGTTTCCAAATTCTATTGAAAAAACTGTTTCTGCAATTAATCTTTTTACTCATTTTATTTATTGTGATGAAATTGATAAGTTAATATTTGAAAAATACGATGTTCCATCAATTTGGTTGCCACAATGTGTAGACCATTACCACTTTTACCCAATTAATAATAAAAATATTTATAGCGAAAAACTCTTTTTTAAGGGGAAAACAAGTAGATCATTATTTTATGATTTAAGGATAAAAATTTTACAGGCTTTAATAGATAATGATTTAGTTGATTACTATGACAAAGAAATTAGTGACTATGAGTTGATGTCTGAGTATCAAAGACATTTATACTCAATTAACTTACCAAGCAATTTTGGGGGATTCAATACACGCACGTTTGAAGCTTTAGCGTCAAAAAATATTTTATTTCAAGATATAATAAAAAACCGCCCTAAAAACAATGAACTTTTTAAAGATGGTATAGATATAATTTATTATGATCCATATGACCCAAATTGTATTAAGAATTTAATAGAAAGGATATTAGAAGTTAAAAAGAATTTTAATGATTATAAAAAAATTGCTGAAAATGGTTATAATAATTGTTTAAGTAATCATACTATTGAAAAAAGAATACAGCAAATAGTTAAATTTGTCGAGGATACTTATACTTCCTCAGATAGGTTGCATTTAGGATGTGGGGAAAATGTTTTACCAGGTTTTTTAAATGTTGATATTAGAAAAATAAATCCTTATGTATTTGTTGATGATGTAAGTTCATTGAATTCTCTTCCCGATAAATCATTTTCACTAATATATGCGAGTCATATATTAGAACATTTTCCAAGAGATAAGGTAATAGACATTTTAAGAAAATGGATTTCGAAACTTAAAGAAGGTGGAGAAATATATATTTCAGTACCAGATTTTGAATATTTATGTAAAAAATATTTAGAAACAAAAAGAATCGAGGACATATTACCTCCACTTTTTGGGGGACAAGATTATAAAGAAAACTTTCATTTTAATGCGTTTGATGAGGTCTTGCTCAGTAAATGTCTTAAAGAATTGGGGCTTGTCAATATATCTAAATTTAATCCGTTTCTATATAATTTTACAAAAAAAGATTGCGCCAGATGGGAACTGAGTCTGAATGTAAAAGGTCAAAAGCCAATCAAAGTTATTCAAGATGCAAAAAAAACCGTTATGTGGGAAGATATAAAAATGTTTGTTTTATCAATTCCTGGACTATTAGCTCCAGGTCAAGAAGAGTTTCTTTTTAATAAAGTTAATTCTTTACAGGATGATGCAATCATAGTTGAAATTGGTTCATATAAAGGTCGATCAACTGTTGCGATGGGCTATGCGTGTAAAGGCACAAAACGCCGAATTTACTGTATAGATACATGGGATGGCAATGAAACAGATTTTCAAGAACGAAACTTTTATGATGTTTGGCAGGAAAATATCAGAAAAAATGGAATTGAAAAACATGTGACACCACTAAAAGGAAATTCACACTATATATTGTCCCGTTGGGATGAACTTACTAATGGGAAAATGATTGATTTTATCTTTATTGATGGGTCTCATCGATTTTTAGATGTACTCAAAGATTTTGAAATGACTTATCCATTTATTAAAAAGGGTGGATTAATTGCTTTCCATGACGTAGTGCATTCATGGCCTGGACCTGAACGTCTTTGGAATGACATTGCAAAATATATTTTAGAGAATCATGAATACTGCTCAACCCTTGCATGCGGACAGAAAATAAAGGAATACAATCTTAGAAACAAACTGCCCTTTCACTTTCTCACCATCGTCCTTAACGGTGAACGTTTTATCCGTCATCACATAGAAGTATTCAAACAACTGCCTTTTAAATGGCACTGGCATATTATTGAGGGAGTTGCGGATCTAAAGCACGATACGGCCTGGAGCCTGCAATTTGGAGCACGAATTACTGATGAAATTCATAAGAATGGCCTTAGCAATGACGGCACAACCGAATATCTTGACGACCTTAAAAAACAATATCCTGATAACATAACCATCTACCGAAAAGAAGGAGGTAAGTTCTGGGATGGAAAACTCGAAATGGTGAATGCCCCGTTGAAAAACATTAACGAGGAATGCTTACTCTGGCAAATTGATGCTGATGAATTATGGACAGTTGAGCAAATATGTGCTGCTCAATTTATGTTTCTACAAAATCCTGAAAAAACAGCAGCGTTTTATTTTTGTCATTATTTTGTCGGGGAAGATTTGGTAATTACAACGCGGGACACGTATGGTAATCATACGAATTATGAATGGATTAGAACGTGGAGATATAAACCCGGAGATAAGTGGATTGCGCATGAACCCCCAAAACTTTGCAGAAAAATTGAAAATGATTGGATTGATATTGCCTCAATTAATCCATTCCGACACGGTGAGACAGAAGAAAGGGGCATGATCTTTCAACATTATGCATATGCAATCGAAAAACAATTAGCTTTTAAAGAATTTTATTTTGGATATAAAGGAGCTACTTCTGTTTGGAAGCAGTTACAAAAAGTTAATAAATTTCCAGTCTATTTAAGAGACTATTTCCCTTGGGTTAAAGATACTGCACAAGTTAACACAACTTCGTCTATAGGAATTAGACCTGTTGCACGAAAAAATATTCTTGGACATTGGAAATTTAGACAATACGAAATACCATCGACAGAACCATCTAACATCCTTTTCATTCGCACGGATTCTATAGGTGACAATGTGCTTGCAATGTCCATGTTGCCATATATTAGACAGAAATACCCTTATACTAAGATTACAGTACTATGTCAAAAACATATAGCCGAGCTTTACGAATCATGTCCACATATAGATGAAATAATTACTTTTGATAGAATAAGATGTTATCAAGATGAAAGTTATAGAAATGAAATATTGGCTAAGGTTCAAGCTTTAAATTCAGATATTGCCTTGAATTCTGTATATTCTCGGGAACCTTTGACAGATTTCTTCACAATTGGGAGTAATGCTAAAGAAAGAATCGGATTTAAAGGTGACCATTGTAATATACAACCACAAGTTTGGGCTGAAAATAATAAATATTATTCAAAGCTTTTAGAAACAGAAGTCACTTACAAAACAGAGCTTGAAAGGCATAGAGATTTTCTTAAAGGTCTTGGGATTGAAGCACCACAACTACAGCCTATTATTTGGTTGACCCCTGAAGATGAAAAATTTGCAGAAGAATTCTTTAGAGAAAATAAATTAGATCCTGAAAAGACAATAGCGCTTTTCACAGGTGTCCAACAAAATACTCGTTTTTATGAGTATTATGGAGAAGCCTTAAAAGATGCTTTAAAAGACGAAAAGTTTACACTCATTGCTTTTGGTGCAGCCGAAGACAGGGCTATTAATCAAAGTAATCTTGATGCAACTAGAATGTATTCGATAAATCTTAGTGGTGAATTAACTATTCGTCAGACTGCTGCTCTCATGAAAAAATGCCGTCTTGCAGTTGGAGCCGAAACTGGTTTGGCCCATATCGCATGTGCAGTTGGTATATTCAATATCATTTTACTTGGTGGTGGACAATTTGGTCGTTTTATGCCCTTCTCGTTTCTTACATCAGTTGTTTGCCTTCCTTTAGAATGCTATAAATGCAGTTGGTATTGTAAGTACCATAGAGTTTATTGTATCAGGGATATATTACCTGAAGTGTTTTCCTATGCAATAAGTCAAACATTAAATAGTCAATCGAACAAACCCCGTGTTTTTGTTCAGGGTAAGTCTTTATGGAATCCAAAATTAGGAGAACCTCAATGGAAATGGTTTGATAGATTTTTGGACATTAATTCAGTTGAAATTATTCCTGTAGGAGAAGTGCCTGAAATACCCGAAAGGGTTAAAGAAAAAGAATCAATGTGTATCCAATCTAACATACTTGAGGAAATACAAAAAATAAACAGTTTGATGAATATTCAAAAATTCTCTGAAGCAGAGGGTGTGATAAACGAGGCACTCCAAAAATTCCCTGATTCTCCTGAACTTCTTAATGAACAAGCTGTTTTGAAGATTAAGCAAGGAGACAAGCAGGGTGCTAAAGAGATATTGTTGAAAATTACAAAAATTAATCAATCTTTTTACCCTGCCTATAACAATCTTGCCTGTCTTTATTGTGATGAAGGGGATTTTGAGAACGCGACAAGATATTTTGAAGAGGCTTTAAAAATTACAAAGAGTCAGGCAATAGGCAACAGGCAACAGGCAACGGTAGCAGGTTATAGGTCAGTGGTTATGGGTTATGGGGAGATGTTGATGAGTTTAAAGAAGTATGCAAAGGCTAAGGAGTTGTTTGATGAATATTTGAAGGCAAATCCTGAAGATTCAGAAGT